>JALHNS010000046.1:14087-26267 GCA_022843445.1 Gemmata sp. | reverse complement strand
GCGCTCGTCTTCGCTCGCGCGAGCGCGATCCGCGGCCTGCCGCATGCGCTCGGCGCGGGCCTCGCGCTCTTGCACCGCGCGGCGCGCCGCCTGCTGCTCGGCCCAGTTGTTCAGCACTTTCGCAATCGCCCCGACCGCCGACGAAATCAGAATCAGGGCGATGATGACCCAGAGGTTACCCACAGCGAGCCTCCGCGCGCGTCCCGTTCGCAGAACCACTTTGCACCGATTATACGCGCCCGCTCGCACCGGTGGAAGCACGCGGTTCAAATGCCCAGCGCCTTGCGCTTCTCTTCGACGAACTTCAGGTGACTCGGGATGTGGTTGATCGCCATCTGAATCACGCGCTCCAGCGGCATCAGCCCCTTCTTGTTGTGGTTCCCCTGAAGCTGAAGTTGTTCCGGGGTGAGCGCGCGAATGATGCGGGCCATCTGCTTGCGCGTCGCGTCGATGAGCGCGAGTTCCTCTTCCACGTCGCGCTCGTGGTACTTCAGCGCGGTGACGTACTGGTTTTCGTCGGCCGCGAGGAGCAGCGGCACTTCGGCGTGCAGCGCGAGGATGCGTTTCATGCGGTCGGCGAGCACCGGCTCGAAGTCCGCGATGTGGCACACCACTTCCAGCGTGCTCCACTTGCCCGCGACCGGGCGGGCGATGAGCTGTTCGCGGGTCATGCCCTTCACCGCGGCGCGCAGGTCGGTGGCCCCCTTCAGGTACTGGTCGGCGAGTTCGGCGGGAGTCGGCACGGCGTAGCCCTCGTGATGTGAGTGGAACCGTGTCGTTATACCCGCCCGCGCGGCGCGCGTTACGCCGCGCGCGCGAAATCGGTGTCGCCGTCGCGCCCGCGCCGCGGTACTGTGCCGCTATGCCGAAGCCGGTTCCATTAGCGTGGTGCAACCTCGCACACGATCGCGTGCGGTTCGCCCTGTTCGCCGCGGGCGTCGGGTTCGCCGTCGTGCTCATGGGCGTGCAGTACGGCATCATGAACGCGATGCTCGACAGCAACACGGTCGTCATCGAACGGCTCGATTGCGACCTCGTGCTGGTGAACCCGAATCGCGCGTCGTTACTGATGCGCGGGGGCGTCTCGCAGCGGCGCGCCGAACAAGCCCGCGCCGCGCCGGGTGTGAAGGCCGCGGTGCCCGTGTACCTCGAATACCAAGCCGCCGGCCTGCGGCACACCGCACGCGACTCGCGCGACCGCACCCAAACGCGCCGGATTCGCGTGGTCGGTGTCGATCCCGAAAGCGGCATCTTGAAACTGCCGGACGTGCGCGCCGAAGCGTGGGCGCGACTCCGCACGCCCGGCACCGCGCTGTACGACCGCCGCAGCCGCCCGCACCCGGACCGCCCCGGCGAAACGGTGTTTGGCAAACTCGAACCCGGTGCCCGCACCGAACTCGCGGGCCGCGACATCACCCTCGTCGCCGGGTTCGACCTCGGCTTCGACTTCGGCACCGACGGCACGCTCGTCGTGAGTGACCGCACCTTCGAGAAGTGGGTGCGCGAACCGCTGTACCCGCTGAACCCGCTCGCGGAGGCCGATCTCATCGCGCTTCGCGTCGCACCCGGTTCCGCGCGCGAAGTGCAAGCGGACCTGCGCGAGCGCCTCGGCACCGCAGACGTGCTCGTGCTCACGCGCGACGAACTCGTGTCGCGCGAGAAGCGGTTCTGGTGGACGAACACGCCCATCGGGTTCGCGTTCGGCGCGGGCGTGGTTCTCGGCTTCGTCGTCGGAATGGTGATCTGCTACCAGATTCTCGCGAGCGACGTGGCCGACCACTTACCCGAATACGCGACGCTGAAAGCCGTCGGCTACACGAACCGCTATCTGAGTTGGGTGGTGCTACAAGAGGCGCTGATTCTGGCCGCGGCCGGGTTCGTGCCGGGCATCCTGTTCACGCTCGGCACCTACGCGGCGCTCGGCGCGCTCACTGGTCTGCCGATGGTACTGACTCCCGCGCGCTTCGCGCTGGTGCTCGCGCTCACGTTCGTGATGTGCGCCGCGTCCGGCCTGCTCGCGGTGCGCAAAGTGAAGAAGGTGGACCCCGCCGATGTCTTCTAACCTCCCGCCGCCGGGCGCGCCGGTGCTCCGCGTGCGCGGCGTGAACCACCACTTCGGCACCGGCGACACACGCACGCAGGTGCTGTTCGACAACACGCTCGAAGTGATGCCGGGCGAACTCGTCATCATGAGCGGCCCGAGTGGGTCCGGCAAAACCACCATTCTCACGCTGGTCGGCGGCTTGCGCACGCTCCAAGACGGCGAGATCGAAGTGTGGGACTCGGAGCGCGGGGACTACCGCGCAGTGCGCGGCGCGGACGAAGCCGAACTCGTGAACGTGCGCCGGCTCATCGGGTTCATCTTCCAGCGGCACAACCTCTTCGACTCACTGACCGCGATGCAAAACGTGCGCATGGCGCAGCAACTGAAGCCGAGCGCCGACGATCCCGATGCCGACGCGCGCGAACTGCTCTCCTACTTGCTGCTCGGCGACCGCGATATTTCCGGTAAGCCGCAGAAGCCGCGGTTCGACTACAAGCCCGCGGCGCTCAGCGGCGGGCAGCGGCAGCGCGTCGCCATCGCCCGCGCGCTGGCGAACCGGCCGAAGCTCGTGCTCGCAGACGAACCCACGGCCGCACTCGACGCGAACAGCGGCCTCGCCGTGGTCACGCTGCTGCAACAGCTCGCGCGCGAACGAAGTGACGCCGAGTTGGGCGCGCTGGTTCGGTCGGCGGAAGAGGCCGGCGAGAACGGGCGGCTCGCCGATTGGCAGCTTCCCCTTCTCAAGCGCGCGGCCCGCGAGCACGGCACTACGAGCCTGATCGTGACGCACGACGCTCGCATCATGAACCTCGCGGACCGCATCGTTCACATGGAGCGCGGGCGGATCGAATCGAACGTGGTGGTCGCGGAGCGGCTGTTCGTGCGCGAGGGGTTGCGGCAAAGCCCGGCGTTCGCGGCGATTCTGCCCGAGGAGCAGGAGAAGATCGCGGACGCGGTGCTGATCGGCGTTCACCCGAACGACGCGGCGCGCCCGGACCAACTCGCGGCACGGCCGGGGCGCGTGGAGGTGTACGAGAAGGGCGACGCCATCATCCGCGAGGGCGACCCGGTCGGCCCGGACAGCAAGTTCTACCTCGTGCGCCGCGGAACGCTCGAGGTGTTCCGCACGGTCGATGGCGCGCAGAAGAAGCTCGACGAGTTGGGGCCGGGCCGGTACTTCGGCGAGGTCGCGCTGTTGCTGAACCAACCGCGGAACGCGACCGTGCGCGCCGCGACCCGCGCCGAGGTGTACGCGGTGAACCGCGCCACCTTCGACCGCTACCGCGACGTGAGCCGCCCGTTCATCGACCGTATGCTCGCCAACTTCCGCGCCTTCGAGGGCGCGTGACCGGTCGGCGAAAAACGCTGAAAAACGAGCATTTCCGGGCCGTTCGGCGCTCCGATCGAGTTCGCGCTATTCGACGAACGGCCCCTTGCCGGTACGCGAATCGCGCCGCCGGATGAATAGTATACACGCGAACAAATAGAGTCAATGTCTTTCTGTGGTCCGGTCACTGCTCGACCGGATTTTCGTTCGCAGCCCGCCGCGTAAGCGAGGGCCTTTGTTTGCAAGCGCAAATGCCCTCGCTCACGCGTCGGGTTACGAAGCAAAAATCCGGTCACGGAGTGACCGGACCACAGAAAACGAAAGCCCCTACGCCGGCACGCGGCGCGACCCGCACGCATAGTATACGAACGATCAATTCAAGTCAAGCGAAGGAACAGTTCCTTTGCGGCGCGGCGGTTGGTAGAGTGGTGCGCAGTCGTTCGAGGAACCGCCCATGTCGATCGAGAGTCGCTGCGCGAACCCGGAGTGCGGGAAGCGCTACTCCCTCGCCGATACGTTCGCCGGCAAGTCGGTGAAGTGTAAGGTGTGCGGCGAAACGTTCGTCGTCACCGACCCGCACGCGACCGCGCCGACTACGTCGCGGTCGTCGGTGTCCACGGCCACGCTCACCTCGGTGGGCCGGTTCGTGATTCGCGCGAAGTTGGGGGCGGGCGCGTTCGGTACCGTGTACCGCGCATACGACCCGCAGTTGGACCGGGAAGTGGCGCTCAAGGTGCCGAACCCCGGTGTGATGACCGACGCGAAGCGCGCCGAGCGGTTCCTGCGCGAAGCGAAGGCGGCAGCGCGGCTGCGGCACCCGCACATCGTACCGGTGTTCGACGCCGGCAAGGACGGCGACCAGTACTACATCGCGAGCGCGTTCATCGCGGGCAAAACACTCTCGGAACTCATTCCCGAACGCGGAGCTGATTTCGCACACACCGCGCGGCTCGCGCGCGAGTTGGTGGAAGCGCTGGCGTACGCGCACGAGGAGGGCATCGTTCATCGCGACGTGAAGCCGCAGAACGTGATGATCGACCAGCAGGGGCGGTTGCATCTGATGGACTTCGGCTTGGCAGCGCGCCAAGAGGAAGAAGCGCGCCTGACACGCGACGGCACCGTGATGGGCACGCCCGCGTACATGGCCCCAGAGCAAGCCCGCGGCGAGAGCGCCGACGTGACCCCTGCGGCTGACCAGTACGCGGTGGGCGTCGTGCTCTACGAACTGCTCACCGGCGAAGTGCCGTTCAAAGGCCCAATGGCGACCGTGCTGCACAACGTGATTCACACCGAACCCGCCCCCCCGCGCAAGCGCCGCGCCGATGTGCCGAAGGATTTGGAAACGATCTGTTTGAAGGCGCTGAGCAAGCGCCCCGAAGACCGCTACACGAGTTGCGAGGAACTGGCGGAGGACTTACGGCGCTGGCAGGAGGGCGAAGCAGTTTCGGCGCGCCGGCTGAGTGTTGCCGAACGGGCCGGCCGTTGGGCGCGCAAGGAACCGAAACTAGCCGGGGCCTTCGCCACGGTGCTGCTCGTGGTTGGTATCGCGCTACTGCTGATCTCCAGTTCGGCCCGACGCGCCCGCAGCGCGGCCAGTGATGCTGAAACAGCGCGCATCGACGCGGAACGCGACGCGAAAGCCGCGCGCGCAGCCGAGAAACGCGCGGCAGATGCACTTGCGGAATCCACAGAAGCGAAACGCAAGGCGGCGGTTTCGGCGGACGCCGAGTTGGGTGCGATCGGCACCGCAGAGGAAGAACGGAAGAAAGTGCTGGATTTTGATCGAAAGGCTAAAAATGCACAGGACGCAGAAAGGATAGCAAGCGAACGAACCGCCGCGCTTATGAGCGCGCTGAGCGCGGAAGTGGAGGCGTTCCGCGGTCGCGAACAAGTTGAAGAAGCACGATGGCTGTTGTTGGTTATTCCTCGCGACTTGCGCGACGCAAAATGGAATCGCATGTGGGCGCAACTGCTCGCACTGCCCTTGCGCACGCTCAAGGGGCACAGGGGCTACGTCCACGCAGCGTCGTTCAGCGCGGACGGCACGCAGATTGTCACCGGGAGCGATGACAACACGGCGAAGACGTGGGACACCAAGACCGGTGCGGAGGTGTTCACCCTCAAAGGGCACCGAGGCTACGTCTACTCGGCAGCGTTCAGCGCAGACGGCACACGAATCGTGACAGGCAGTTCCGACAACACCGCAAAGGTGTGGTACGCGAAGACGGGTGTAGAGATACGCACGCTCCGGGGACACACAGATCGCGTTAGTACGTCGGCATTCAACTCGGATGGTACACGCATTGTCACCGGGAGTTGGGACAAAACTGCGAAGGTGTGGGACGCGAAGACGGGCATCGAGGTGCTCACGCTCAAGGGGCACATCGGCGGCGTCAATGGGGCGTCATTCAGTGGAGACGGCACGCGCATAGTTACGAGTGACGACAAGGGACTGAAGGTGTGGGACGCGAAAAATGGCACGGAGTTACTTACTTTCAACGGGCACAGGGGGATTGTGCGGGCGTCGGCGTTCAGCGCAGACGGCACGCAGATTGTCACCGGGAGCGATGACAACACGGCGAAAGTGTGGGACGCGAAGACGGGCGCGGAGGTACTCACTCTCAAAGGGCACAGAGGGATCGTGCGGGCGGTGGGGTTCAGCGCTGACGGGACGCAGGTTGTCACAGGGAGTGAGGACGAGTCGGCGAAGGTGTGGGACGCGAAGACGGGCACGGAGGTGCTGACACTCAACGGGCACACGGACTGGTTGTACGCGGCATCGTTCAGCACTGACGGCAGGCGCATCGTCACCGGAAGCAGAGATAATATGGCGAAAGTCTGGGCAGCGCCGCCACCGAAGTAGACATCACACCCAAACCCGTAACGCGTCCTTCAGCGCCGTGACGGTTGGGAAGCGCTTCTCCGGTTCCAGCGAGAGCGCTTTCATGACCACCGCTTCCAGTTCGGCGGGCAGGTCCGGGCGGCGAGTGCGGATCGGGACGCGCGCGTCCTGCACGATCTGGATCATCTGCGCCGTTTGCTCCTTCTCGTAGTCCAACACGAACTGCGCCGTGAGCAGGTAGTACAGCGTCGCGGCGGCGCTGTACTGGTCGGCCGCGGGCTTCGCCTCGCGGTAGTGCGTCACCTGTTCCGGGGGCATGAACGCGGGCGTGCCGCCCACCTCGCCCTGCATCGTCAGGCCGCTCATGCCGCAAGTGTCGTAGGCCCGCGCCAAGCCGAAGTCGGCCACCTTCGCAGAGCGCGCCTTCTTCGGCCCGCACATCAGCACGTTCGCCGGCTTCACGTCGCGGTGAACGAACCCGCGAGCGTGCGCATACGCCAAGCCGTCGAGCACGTGAACCATCAGCCGCACCGCGGGCGTTACGTCCAGCGGGCCGCGCTCCTTCACGCGCGCCTTCAGGTCCGGGCCTTCGAGCAACTCCATCACGAGGTACAAGTGCGGGCCGGCTGCGCCGCGATCGAAGCACCGCACCACGCACCGGTGGTCCAGTTCCGACATGATCGAGGCTTCGCGCAAGAACCGCTGCTTCTCGCGCTCGCCGACACCGTCGGCCGGGGTAATCACCTTCACCGCGACCGGCGTGCCGTCGCTCTGCCGCGTCGCGCGGTACACGACGCCCATCGCCCCGCGGCCCAGTTCCGTTTCGAGCGAATAGCCGGGGATCGGCGGGCCGAACGCCCCGGTGGTAGCGAGGCCCAGCGGCGGTGTGTGCGCGGCTTGCCCCGCGGTGCTGACGAGGCCCGCCGGCGCGCGCGGCGTGGACGCGGGCGGCGCGTCGAGCGTTTCCTGCGAATCCGGGTCCGGGGGCGGCACGCGCAGGCGAAACGTGGTGTGCCCGGCTTGCAGTTCGTCGCCGTCCTTCAGTTCGGCGTGCGTCACCTTCTGGCCGTTCACCTTGATGCCGTTGCGGCTCTTGAAGTCGATGACGCGCACGCGCGGCGGGTTCACTTCCACGAGGAAGTGCCGGCGCGAGAAGTACGGGTCGTCGTAACTGAGTTGGAAGTGCGCGTCTTTCGCGCGGCCGACGAGGAACGTGTCGTGCCGGTCGAAGGTAAAGATGCGCCCGGCGTGCGGCCCGGCGGTGACGGTGAGCGTGACGGCCATGCGGCCATTATTGGCGCGCCGCGGGCCGCGTGCAACCGGTTGGCGGGCGGCGCGGGCGTGCGTATGCTGTGTGCGTTGGGGGCGTTTGCACAACTGGTGTTGGCCCGGGTCTTCAAAACATCTCTAGAGTATTCTCAATCCTCCTCAATACGCTCTGAGCCTTGAAATCTTGGCGTTTCCTCGCGCTGTGGCCCTATGGATTTTGTCGAAATTGTCGGCATTGGGCGTCGTTGTCGATGTGAAAGGGGTAATCGAAAGGGGTAAAAAGCTGCCGCACGGGAGTGGTAGTTGCGAACGGATACCTTCGCGAGTGTGTCGTAGGTGATGCTCTCCGACCGTGAGGAATACGAGATGAACGCGCAGAAGAAGTACGCCTTCAAGAACGCGACCGACATCTATCGGGGGACTCCGATCACGCTGTCCAGTCCCGAACACGTCCTTCAAGCGGGGCTGGGCTGCGACCTCGAAGCGGTCGGGCTAATCGACCACACCACGAACACCGACTTTGGCTCGACAATCGACAAGTCGTTGGTGGAAGCCCTTTCGCTGTTCCGCGCCCAAATTGGCCTACTGAACCGACGCGGGCAACCGATTCTGGTCGAGTCGGCTGATGGAGAATTCGACCTTCGCGGTGACTATCCGGTGCAGAAGAAAGACGCGAGCAAGGGCCGTCCGTGGACCGTAACGCCGCGACCGGACGGCCGCGTTGAAATCCGGGTGCGGGCGACAAACCTAGAGCGGGCGGCAGAACTCGCGCGTCATGCACTCCGAGCAGAGAGGCTTGAGGGGAAGTCGCCGGTGGAGGTCAAGGCGGGCATCACTCAGACTTTCCCACCGCCCACGAGCGTAAACATCGAACTCGGTGGGGGCCTCCACTTCCGGGCGGTCGCAAAGTCGTGCGTCAACGCGCTGGCCGTGTGCCTCGGTCCAGAGCGGGTCGCGTCTGGGCCGTTCGACGCGATTCGCGAGTACGTCCTCTACGGCGTCGATAACTTCAACGACTTGGCACAGGGAAAGCCCGATCCTCAGTCAAACCTGTGCTGCTTCGATTTTCGCAATTACCTGTTTCCTGCTCTCCCGGCGGGGATCGGATTCGGGGGGCTTGACCACCGTGTTCTGCTCCGTGGCTGTGGCGAAACCGGAGTCGTATACGGCACCTGCGAACTGTTCGGCCATGTGCCCTTTTCGGTGTTACTGAGCGACTCGTGGGTGGGAGACGATTTCTGCTGGGGGTTGATCGCCGATCCGCTACCCGACGGGCAAGGGCATGTGGTGGGCCACCTTCCTTTGGAGATGAGGCCCAGTTTGGCCGCCTCGCAGGTGATGGCGCACGCCTCGGACCTGAATGGCTACGGCGTTTCGCTTCGCGGGTTGTTGAGTGCCGTGAAGGAGGTGGTGAACGGGCGAATTATTAACGAAATCGTCAGTCAGGTGGCTGAAGAGACTTTTGGGACGACAACGGATCAGCCGGTCACGCGACAACTCTTGAATACAGCGGCGTCGCGAGTTGCTGCTCTCTTCGTGCAGCAGATGCACCGGGTCGATTCAGAATCGCCTGTCGAGGTCCCCTCTGTCTTGTTCCCGCCCGCCGACGCGAAGGCTCGCGAAGCGGATCACACAGGCAGATCACCCTCTTGAAGCCATCGTGGGCTGGCAGTGTCTACGCGGCGACCCGCGCGAACATGTCCTCCACGGCCTTCCGCTCCCAAGCGGTGTAGCCGGCCGGGTCGCGCCAGAACTCGTCCCACGCGGAGTTCAAGAGCCGGTGTATCGGGTCGGCCGTGGTCGGCCCGGCGACCCGGACGCCTGCCAGCGCCGCGTCGCAAATCGTGTCGAGCAGCCGATCAGTGCAGCACCGCACGAACACCGACTGGCGGGTCGCACCGCACACTGCCGTGAATTCGTCCCAACGGTCGCGTGCGCGACCGGTCTCGGTCGTGAAGCCGATCCGCACAAGCGCACTTCAACATCGCGGTCATCCCGGCAGCATCGGCCGGGTGCGTGTGGGCGGCACGGAGCGGTACCTCGAACGGGTCGCCGCTGGGCTTGGCGCACAGGTGCAGGTGCGACCACGCGAACGCCGAACAGATCGCAGAAAACTCGACCGCCCAGTGCATCCAAAATCGGCCCCAGCAGTCGATTGCGAGTTGCATGTGGCCCGGCCCGCGCCCCGCATCCGTTTCACTGCCCCGGTCCGCTCATCGTCGAGGGCGAGGGCTTCGAGCCGCTCGATGACGGCCTCCGGCACTGGAGCCGTCGCAGTCAGGGCCTCGGCCGCCGCGCCCCAACCAGTGACCAAGCCCTGCGCGGGCACGCGCAGGAGGGCCAAAATCCACACGTCCGGGTCCGCTGAAGCGAGTTGCTCTAACCCCCGCAACACGGTTGCGAACTACTGGCGGTCCGGGTCGGCCATCGCGCTCCTCTTCGCCTTCAGGCGCACGACGACGCGATCAAGGAGTTCGGCGTGTTCGCGAAGCTGGTGGTGCAGACCGGAGAAAAGTCCCGTGTCGCTCATGCCGCGTCCCCCATTTCCGTGGGCCGGGGGGGCGTCGGTGCCTGCGCCAGAAGTCTCGCTCGGTAGCACTTGGCCGTCTCGGACCACGCCCGCCAGTGGTCCAGCGGGACACGGATACCGCTCTCCCGCCGGCCCGCGATGCTGTATTGCGCGCGCTTGGCCCCCTCCATCTTGAGCAGCAGCAAGTCGATCCGTTCGACGTGGGCGAAGAACGTCTTCCGGAGCTTTACCCAGTCGAGGAACACATACTCCTGTGCCGCCAGTTCGCGCCGACGTTTGCCCTGTCTGCCGGACGAGAGGGCCACGCCGACCTGCTCCATTGCCTCTCGGTGCGCGCTATAGATTTCCTCGGTGCTTAGCACGTCCTCGACGAAGATTTCCTGCTCGTCGTCGCCGCGCGCCACGAGGATGCTCTCAATCCTTTCGACCAGATTCTGAATCTCTTCCCCGGTGTTCGACATGGCCGGCTCCTGTAGAATATCGCTTGGGTGAAATTGCCTAGCGGTATCAGAAACGCCGGCTCGTTTGAAGTGTTCAGTAATTCTGCGCGGATTTCTTCCGTCACTACCGACAACACTCCGTCGTGATCGTAGTCCGGTCGATCATTTGCTTGTGTTCAAGCCGATGCCAAGCAAATAGAAGAACCACGACCAACGACCCCGCCTCCAGATTTCAAGGCACTTTTGATATGATTGATGTGATATTACTACTACTACTACTACTACTACTACTACTACTACTACTACTGTAAGAGTAAGAAGCCCCTCCGGCTCTCAATGGCTTGGGTGGGGTGGCCCCATGCCATTTGCTCTCTCCCTTTCGAGTTCCTTCCGGTCGCGAACGTCCAGTATTCTTAGTAGTCCGGCCGCAAGTCTTTAGATACCAGCGATTTAATTTGCTTGTCGAACTGCTTGGCGCACTCAAGCAGATTTCGGGTGAACACTTCGCCCGGCCGGGCGTTTCTGGAGATGCCCAACACGAAAGGTGGCATTACCATGAACGACCTGACTCGCGAACACATCCGACACATCCGCTACCGCTGGCTTGCCGGCGAGAGCCTCGGGCGCATCTGGTTCGATTACAAACACCTCCCGATGGATCACTTACGGGCTATCTGCCAGCAAGTTGAGACGACCGCGCTTGCGCGCAGTCGCAAAACCCGCTAGTCTCTTGACCCGTTGGATCGCTCGCCACAGCAGTCCTCCGCGCCAAACAGGGCAAAGCTCGCGCGCGATGATGACGACTTCATCGCGCTCCCATGCGGGCGTTTCTCTCCGTAGCGACGGATTCTGCGGCCAGCTTTGCTGATGCGCCAGCGCTTTTGGAAGGCGCTCAATAAGTTCGTGGGCCGGTTCGGCAACTCCGCTACGCGACGCTCTCGCAAAGGCTTGCCCTGTCCCATCTATCGACCACCGCCCACAAGCTCTGAAACGTTGTGGGTCCGAATCGTTTTTCAACTGCGGTCGCACTTCACACGGTCTCGATTTTTTCCGCCCGGCAACTCCTCCGGAGGGCCACAATGATCGCAGATCATCCTGATCACGAAACTGGCGATGGCGATAACGGCCTACCGCCTCGCCCGTGGGAACGGCGGCCCGGAGAGTCCGCTGCCGCGTTCGCGGCGTTTTGCTGCTACCGGGACCTCGGTCCCCGCCGGGCGCTCGACGAGGTGGACCGGCAGTTTTACCCGCCCCCAGCGCCGAACCAGCGCCAGACCAGCGCCGGCCGCAGGCGACGCGGCCAGATCAGCGACTGGTCCCGCACGCACGATTGGGTGACGCGGGCCGCTGCGTGGGACGCTCACCTCGACCGCGAGGCGCGGTTGGCCCACGTCGAAGCCGTCCGCGAAATGGGCGTCCGCCACGCACGGGCGGCGCGTGCCCTACAGGAGCGGGCACTCGCGGCCCTTGAATCGCTTTCTCCAGTAGACTTGGCCGCGCACGAGATTTTGCGGTTCTTGGTTGAGGCAACCCGCCTCGAACGCCTTGCACTTGGGGAGCCGACCGACCGTACCACCCAAGAGGTCAACGGTGGCACGCCAGTGGTCGTCGAGGTCGTTGAGCGGCTGGTGCCCGTGCGCGGCGACGACCGACCGATCCAGTCGCCGCCGTCGGTGCGCGTGTTCGAGGGCGTCGCGGGACCAGCCATCGACACCAGTACGCACAGTG
>JALHNS010000046.1:0-14077 GCA_022843445.1 Gemmata sp. | reverse complement strand
GGCGATGAGGACGAAATCTTCGAGTTGCCCGCCGAGCCGCCCGAGCATTTGCGGCGGCGGTAGTCACTTGCGCGCGTTTGCGGTCCACTTCACGCGGCTTTCGCACTTCGCGCTCTGCGACGGCGTCACTCAGGTGGCTGTACTGCGACGACCGAATGCCTTCCCCACAACAAGCGGGTTTGGCAGGTCACCATGCGCGGGGCCAGCATCCCGGCGGGCGGGCCGATGCGGTCAAACTAGACCGCACTGAGGTCGGTGCGGCGGTCGCGGTGTTGTGTGTGCGCTCGCCGAACAACGTGTGCTTCGTGCGTCACGACAGGCGGCAGACGCGGGCGTGTACACGCTGCCGACAGAGTCGTTCAAATGGCCTGTTTGGATCGTGGAACCAAACCCGTGAGGAGGCGCACTTCCGGGTTCGGCTGGGGCAAGCCGTCACCTTGCAGCCGACGGCGGGACTTTGGTTGCATCAGTGAGGACGTGCTGAAGTACCCAGCGCAACAGTCGCAGCAATTCGTGCCATCGGAGGTCCGGAATCTCGGCGAGTGTCCAGCGGAATCCGTACTGGCGCAGATTCGCACCGGGAGTCTCGTCCAGTTTCGCGGGGCGCTCATACGAATGGAAGCACACTTCGTGGCCGTCCACGAGGAAGTGATGTTCGTACAACGTGCGCGACTCGCCCCCCCACCACTGACTGGTTTCCACGCGGCTGACCCGGCCCGAGACCAAGTGCGGGGACAGCCACCGGCGAATGAATGTGTCCTTGATCGAATAGATTTCGTGCGAGAACACGCGCCAGTCCGGGACGATCTTTACGAGTTTGTTCGCCGCCTGTAGCGCCTTCGTCGCCGCAAGCAGGTCCGTCGGGTATTGCTGCCGCCACGTCCGCCAGAGTTGTTCCGCCGGCTGACGACTCTTCGCACGGGGGGTCACCGAGGCCCGTGACCGGTGGTACAGGGGCGCGGGGCGACCCGGCCGGATGTGCAGACCGGCAGGTTCGCCCGACACAGAGTAACCGAGCCGCGCCCACTCCTCGGCCGTGTTCAGTTCCAGCGGCGGTTCGGCGAGGAGGTCCGGGCCTACCCGGTTCGAGCCGGCGCGCGGCACGCGTTGTACCCACCCGTGCTGGCGCGCCAGCTCGGCCCACCGCTCCTCGTACTCCCGACGCGCCGCTTCTGCTTCGCGCTGTGCCCTGAGGGCCTCGCGGGTTTCCTTGGCCTCGGCTTTCTTCGCGGCGGCGCAAGCGCGCTCGGCGATGCCCTCTCGCACCCGCTCGGCAACGCGAGCCGACACGACCACACCGTCGATCACCGGCGAGTCGCCATCCTTCCGCGTGCCCTTGATCCCGACGAGTGCGGGGGCGAACTTGACGCCGAGTTTGCGGCACAGAGAGGGAAGGTGCTTCCCGGGAACGTGGGCGTACCGCTTCGACAGTGGCGTGCGCACGTCCACGTTGCCGTCCACGTTAGCGACGGCGAAGCCAGCAGACTTCCCCTTGCGGGTGACACTTTCGGGCGCGGGGTGCATTTGGAGCGGTTGCGTGTTCGCGGTCATCGTTTGGTCTCCGGCGATGGTTTTCTGGTGACTCCAGAAACGCCCGCACGGCAAAAGTGATCAGAAAAATTTCCAGATTTCGACAAAAAAGGAGTTCGGCTCGCTCGTATGGCACCCGAGCTGTGTCCGGTACGAACTGAAAGAGCGCGGGCCGTACCCTCCGTGCGGGGGCGAGGACGCTGATGGTGGCAGCGATTACGGATGTGGTTTGTTTGGAATCGCGCTCTCAAAAATCCGGCCATCGAGACGCGCTCTTCGTCAGCAGCGAAGCGTGACTGTGTGGTGCGTACCTCGCCGACGTTCGCACACTTCGCAAAGACCCGGAGCCATTGTTTCGACTCACAATGAACCGCCGGAGATCGCGGAAGCATACCGGCGAGTGAGCCTCAGTGGTCACGCCGGCCCTGACGGAGGTTCAATCGGTGGGCACCCAGCATCGACCCACTTTTTCAGCACTTCGGCGCTCCAGCGCACGGCTCGTCCGAGACGAATCGGTGCCGGCATCTCCCCGGACGTTTGCATCCGCCAGAGCGTCCGGGGCGACACTTTCAGCAATTTGGCCGCTTCTTTCGAGTCGATGAGACGCCCCTGATCTTCCGGCGGCTTCGCGCCGGCGAAGATGGCGTTTTGCGACGTGCGAAGCCGGGCGATCCGCTTTTCCTCGTCAACATAGGCGACGGGTGCTAGCGCCTGTCGGATCACTGGTGCGAGGAGTTCCGCCAACGCGCTTGCAGCGGCCTCATCGAGTGAGAGGGTGAGTTGAACTTGGACGGTCTTCATCGCTTAGCCTCGCATGACTTGAGAGCAGTCAGCGCAAGGACCTAAGTTTCCGAAGTCATCAGCAACCGGGCGATGTCGGCAGTCGAGATAGATCGCCGGCGTCTGGTGCGAACCCGCGTGGGCATTGCACGCTCCGTCTCGCCACCGAGGACGGCACTCGCCAGCCACAGCTTCTTTGGGGCAGTACCCCGGTCCGCGTGGCTACAAGGGGGGAAACGCAGCGGGCGTTGTGGGCAAGGCGGTCACGACCGGTGATCGTATGCCTCATGTCCTATTTCACGTTCGCGGGGACCCATGCCATGAGTTCGGTCACGAGTTTCGCGAAGGGCGGGAAGACGAGCCGCGCGGCGTGCGCCCTTTCGTGCGTGATTGGGTCAATCGGGCCGGGGTGACCGGCCGCGTTGCGGGTGGTCCGAAGTTCCCCAGCAAGGCGGGCATTTTGTACTCGCGGGTCAGGGGGAACTTCCGCCACCGGGTCATGCGCTCGTCCGCTTCTGGAACGCGCGCCGCGCGAGGAGCGGGTCGATGGCGGTAGTGATCCGGTCCATGACTGCCCGCAGTTGGTTGAGATCGACCCATAGTTCGCCCGGAGCCTCCGGCTCGGCATAACGGAACATATCCGATTTCTGATCGATCTCGTGGAAGTCCAAGATGCGGGCCTTCATCCACGCCGGAAACTGACCCTTGTGTTGCTCCTCTACGCGCCGCACCAATTCGCCGAGGTCGTGGTGGCGGGGCTTCACGTCTAGCAACCCTTTGAGGTAAAGCTCGACCGTCTGCCTGTAGTTGAATATGACCGGGTAGGCGAGATCGGTCACGTCGCCGTTTTTCAGAGCCGACGCCACCAGCGCGTCCCCGGTCTCCTTGTACGAGCGCGCGACCGCACGCCAGTCGCGGTAGGCGATGCCGCCGATCAGGACGCCGTGCTGCCACGGGTCGTCCAAGCCTTCGGGCGGCTCTTGAAACAGCGGCGTGTTCAGGACCGCGAACTCGACGAACCGCTCGGCGAACTGGCCGTTGGAGTTCAAACTGTAACGGATGTCGTCGGCCTCTTGGCCCAGCGCCTCTTCCTCGGCGACGAGGGCCAGTACGCGCAGATCGGCCTCGCCGAACTGGCGCACGCGCCCTTGAGTCGGGTTGGCCGCCGGGGCGAGGTGTTCGGCGAACTCAACAGCCCACCGCTTTACGTCGTCCCGTGACACTTCGAGCAACTTTGCTACTTCCGCGAGCGTCGCCATGCCGACCTCCGAATTGATTCGGAACCCTCACAGGACACGGCTTGGGCCGGGTGGTTCGTCACCCGCCCGCTGCCGTCCCAATCGCAAGTCTCACATCCCGGAGGATTGTGCCACTGGTGCCGGTGTTGCGGCGCGGAGTAAATGGCCCTGCTTCATCACCCCCGGCGACAAGGACATTCTCGCGTGAGTGCAACAACGAAGTCGAGGTTGGTTTTGCCAGCCGGCTGGCTGAAACCACGAAGCGAACCGGTGAGGCACGGACGGTACGATGTTGCTTGACGATTGCGCCGAGGGAATCCGATGGACCCCGCCCAACCGACGCGGCCGAGCGGTCGGCTCGTGACGCTCACCCTCGAACTCGCGAACACGCGCACCGACCGGACCGACCGGCTCCGCAACCGCACCGAGTCGTACATCCTCGGTGTCGCGCACGGCACCGACGCGACCGGATTCCGGCCCGCCTTCGATCCCTTCAGTTTCTGTTGCTACCGCGCGATGCTCTTGGGTGCGCCCGGCGCGGTCATCGGGGCGACGCTCAAACCGGGCAAGGGGAATCTCCTGACCGAGCCGCTCTCGCCCCAGTGCCTCGCCGGGGAAGAGGTCGTCGAGCGGCGCGAATGGTCCAACCGGATCGCGCTGTTCTTCCGTATGCACACGGACGGCGGCGAAACAGGGGAACGGCGGTTCTTCGGCTGTCGCGAATCCGATACGACGTGCGACCCGTCGGCCGCGTGGCTGCGGTACAACCCGGCAGAGGTCGGCCTCGACCGGGCCACGGGCCTGCCGCCGACCTTTGCGGACCCCGCCGACTTCGCGGCGAAGGCTGCGACTCTGGGGCGCGGGAAACCGACGACAAAGGCGCAGATGTGGAACACTTGGTTTTGGCTTCTGGTCCACGCGACCTTCTGCGCCGGGAAGCGACCGGCGGCGGCTGGCGCGAAGTCACCTCTAATTCTGCCGTGGAGGCGCAACGAGTTCGGAATCCACTTCCAGCGCCACTCGGTTGTCAAGAAGGGGCGGTGAGGGCGGGTTCGGAAACCGCGCCGGCGGTCGGCTCGTCGCCGTTCGTCGCCAAAGTGCGCTCGACGCGGTGCTTGAGGATGCCCAGCACTCGGCCGAGGTCGTTGGTCCGGTACGGCGTCCAGTCGGTGGTGAGGGCCGCGCCTTCGAGCGAGAGGAACTGCCACGCCCGACCCGTAGTACACGCCCCAAACACCCGCGCGACCGCCCAGCCCGCGCTCTTGTTGCGGAGTTGGGCGGCGAACATGGCGGCGACACACTGGCCCAAACCTTGATTGCAGTAGTCTTCGTTCTTCACCTCCAAGATGCCGATGATCGGGGCCTCGCGCAGGTGCTGGTTGTCGCCCTTCGTCAAAATGTAATCGCACGCGCCGTTCAACCCGCGCCCCTTGTTGACGTTCAGTTCCATGCCGGAGAAGACCGAAAAGCGGCGATCCAGCGCGCGGCGCAGTTCGACCAAGACGGGCGCGATCAGAAACTCGGACCGAGCCTTCTCGGTGCAGACGCCAAGATCGGCGACCGCAATCGCGAGGCACTCATCGAAGAGCGCGGCAAACTCCGGGCGCACCGGTACAGGCGACGCGCCGGCGGACAGGTCGGCGGTGTGGGCGGTCAGTCCAAGTCGGTCGAGAACCGCCGGGTACACGAAGTCACGAAACGCCATCGGTCACCTGTCAGTAGCGCGGTCGGTTGCGTCGGCGGGCGCGGCGGTACGAGTGCCCCAACCCGCGTTTGCGGATCGCCAGCTTCTCCGCCAGCACCTGTTCAATTGTGACCATGATCGGCTCGCGGGGCAGGGTCAGCCGACCGACCGGCTTCACCTCCGACGGCACCGTAATCGGCTTGTTCGTGTAACAGTGGGTGGCATCGACGGGGACGATGATTCGGGTGCCGTTGAGCCTTTTGGCCTCGGTCCCGCTGATCCGTACCGACAGCGACCGGCCGATCTGTTCGGGTGCGAACGTGTCGGCGGTGAGCGTGATGTCCACGCGGTTCCACTGGCCCTGCGCGACGGCCGCGATGTTGTCTTGGCGCGGCTCGCGCGAGCGGTGCGGTTGGCAGACCATCACGCAGTGCTTCCGCAGCGCCTCCACGAACAAGTTGAAGGCCGCCTGCCACGCTTCGGTCGGGTTTGGCCCGGTGGCGTCACCAACGTCGCCGGGCACCCCGCCCAAGTTGTATGGGGTCTGGTAGCCCCCACCTTGGAGGCGCAGTCGGAGCGTGGTGGTCTGGCGGTGGGCGGTGCCGTCGCCTTTGTAACTGCCGTGTCGCTTGGGTTCGTCGGCCGGCCCGACCCTTGGGAGCTTGGGGTTCGAGGCACGGATGCGGTCGAGACGATAGCGCTCGGGTAGAAGGGCGACCCGCAGGTCAGCGAGTTCCCGCACGACGGTGAGGCTCACGTTGAAGTCGGGCGTGTCGAGCCAAAGCGACTCGGACCAGCCGGCGTGCGAAACCGTGTCGCGGATTTGGAATGTGCCTTTGTAAGGCGGGCCGGGAAGAGGCATAGCATCCTCGGTGCGTGTCTTCGTCGCGAAGCCGTGCCTTTTCCGCGTGCCACCGGTCAGAGTGGCATCTCCTTCTGCATCGCGGCGAGTTCGTCCGGTGAGAACAAGTTGTACTCGCCGAGGGCTTGAGTTACTTGGGCGGCGGTCGGCGGGTCCAGCCCGGTCTCGACGGCCGTTTCGCGAAGAGCATCGACGAGGTGCGGCAGGCACTCCTTTGGGCGCTTGAGCGTCGTCCAATCTTTTCCGCCGACCCCGCCTCGTCGGAATCGGACCTTCTGCGCGATCACGAGCGCCGCCCACAGTTGCCCCAAGAAGTTCAGTTCACCGCACACCTCGCGCAGGTAGGTGCGGTTCCTCAAGTTATCGTCCACTTGTAGCAAGTAGCCCTCGCTGGAGTTGTCCCCAGAGTCGATCCCGCACGAGGCCAACTGGATGTACCGGCTCACCCGGCCGCTCAACGCGAGGGGCTGGATGTGGCCCCTTGTGTAGTAGACGTAGAGGAGCCGGACGAGCGCGGTCAGGATGTCGAGGAAGTTCTCAATGCCGTTGATGTTGCCACGCTTGGCGTGTTTCCGCAGCCGGGTGTCTTCGTGGCGATCCGCGAACTCGCAGAGCGCCTTCGCGAGGGTCTCGCTCCCGCCTTGGAGGTTGAGCAACCACGCCGGGGCCACGTCCGGTCGGAACGGGTCGCGGATTCGCAACCTGAAACGGCGTCCGGCCAGCCCACCCGCACCGTCGTAGAACCGGATGTTTGTATTCTGAAGGTATTGGATCACCTCCGCAACGCCGTCGCGCTTCCCCAGTTCGTCGAGGAACTCGGCCAAACCCTCGCCGCTCTCCTTGATCCGCGACTGGGGTGAAGACGCCCCCTCACCACCCGGCTCGTGAGTGAGTCGCGCCTCCTGCACCACCCACACCGGGTCGCTCTGTACCTGACGGCCGCCGACATCCGCGACTAGGGAGGCTAGGAGCGTGCCGTGCGCATCCTTCAGGGCCGCCTCTGCCGGTGTGACGGTTGCGGTTCCATCCGACTGGTTCGGGAGCGTGAGGAAGGCGCGGGGGCGCGGCTCGGCAGGGGTTCGCAGAGTCAGCCGGAGGGAAGCCGGTTTGGGATCGAGCCGATGCCGGTAGCTTACCCGCACCTGTTCCGCCTCCGTCAGGACGGCGGACGTGATCCGAAGTTCCGTTGCCCCGTCGTCCGGTTCCGGCTCGGACTGCGTGCCGGGCACAAAGTCCGCGAGGTTGACCGCCCGCTTCCCGAAGTGGCCGTCGAACAGGCCCCGGACCAAATCGGCGGCGTCCGTCAGTAGCAGGCACGCCTCGACGTTGCGGGCGTCGAACGCAGCGGTCGTGAAGTTCGCGCTTCCGACGAGACACCCCGTCTTTCCGCCGGACTCCCAAGCGACGAACTTGGCGTGCAGCCGACGGTCGGTAGTAGTCAACTCGAAGAGGCCGAGATTGCCACGCAACTGTTTCAGTGGGGCCACCGGTAGCGTGGTGTAGTGTTGCTGCGCGACCAACTCGACTCGGCATTTCGGCCACAGGCGGCGGACGCGCTGCACCATTTCGGCGTCTGCGTCGTAAAAGGGGGAGATGACCGTAATCCGGCTCGGTTTGTTCCCAATTGCAGCTTCAATGCGGTCCCACAACCTTCCCTGATAAGTGTGAAGCAGGCGCGGGCCGTCGTCTAATCCCGACGCGGACGGTGCGGCGATCCACGGGGTCGTCTTACCCTGTTCTTCGAGCCACTGCCGGGCGATCCGCGCGGTCTGTTCCTCGGCCTCGTCGCACGCGCGAGCGAAGAAGGCATACGCCTCCTGCGCCAGCCGGACTGCCCACTGCTCACCGCCGTCGCGCGCGACCGGGATCGAGTTCAACAGTTCCAAGTTCGCGGTGCAGCCCGACCGCGTAAGATTGTTGCTCCCGCACTGGACGAGGCCGGTGGCTTCGGCGACCAAGAGGTTGAGCTTCGGGTGGAAAACCCCACCCGGCCGACGGACGGGTACGACGAGGTATCGCCGGTTGAGGAGTTGCGCCGGTGCGTCTTGGCGGAGCAGCCGGGACCACTGCCCGGCGTCCATGAACACAGCAATCCGCCGCGCCTTCGCGAGGGCCGGGCACCGCAGAAGCCGCCGCTCGAAAAAGTCGGGGTCGAACTGGAAGGTCGAGAACAGCGCGAGGTCGGCGCGCACACCCTCGAATAGGCCGGTAAAGTCCACGAACTTCATGCCAGCGCCTCCTTAGCCAGTTCCTCGTTCAGGAAACGGGTGCCATCAGCCGTCAGATGAGTCACCCCGTCCTCGTCGTCTCGCGCGAGGCCGAGGTCCTTCAGCACTTGGGCCGCGCTGCGGAACCGGGGGTTGCCGATCCCGACCCGCTCGTAGGCACCCGTTGCGAACACCTTCTCCCCGTCCACTTGGAGCAGGCACCGCTCGCCGGTCCAACTCTTCGCGTATGACATCGCCGTGTGCTGACGGATCACGAACCGCGACAGCACGAAGGCGGTCAACTCCTCCCACGGGCACTGCCACCACTCGCCGAACCGCACGGTCAGACCGGCAACGAGAACGGGCGGAATCAGGTCGAGGTACGGGTCGCCGGCGGCGCTCGCGAGCCACTGTCCGTAATCGGTTCGTTCCCACCGCGCGTACCGCCCCAGCGTTGTCGCCAAGAGGACCATCGGCACGGCCAAGCCCGCCGGTGTGTTGAGGTGGGTGTTGCTCCGGATGACGGCTTCGAGCCTGTCCTCGGCGAGCGCGGTCATGGTTGTCACAGCGCGGTCGAGTGCGCTGCCGGTCGCCGCGTCGAGGTTCCCCGCCACCACGCCGACCGCGCCGTACAACTCGGCGGGCCTCATTCGACCGAATGGGGCCGACAGTTTGACACCGAGGGCCTTCGCGACCGTCGCGGTGGTCGCGGTCTGACTCAGAAGCGCGGGTAACGTGTCGATGTCCGCCCCGGCGAGACCGCATTCGGTTAGGTGCGCGATCAGCCAGACGAATAGCCCTTCGAGGGCGACGGACATGTAGTAGTGGAAGTAGAACATCCGCCAGCGCGTCGCGATGTCGGCGAGGGCCGGCGAGATCGTGATGTCGATCCCCTCTTCAGCGTTCTGCACACGCTCGAAGTAGGCCGCACCGGCGAACTCTGGTTCGTTCAGTTCCCACCCGCTGACACCGAGTTGGTGACTGAGTTCCAGAATCAGAAGGAGCGACTGCCGACGGACTCGGTGCGACTTGTCGCGCCTGCCGGTCCGGGCGAAGAAGATGTCCCTGAGCAGAGGCCGGTCCCCGTCGGTCTGGCTGGCGAGTTCGCACAGCCCGCCCCGCTCCCCGAACTCCGCTAACCCGGTGCGCTTGCACGTCCGGTCCGGTTCGGAGAGGTGCTTAAGGCAGGCGAGCGACCCAACCACAGAGTCGTAGCGGTTGGCAAGGTCGCGACCGAGTTCGCTCAGTTCGGTCGCGTCGAATGTGAACTCCTCAACCTCCTCCTCGTCATCCGCTTCGGGCCGCTCGTCGTCGGTGACGAATAAGCCAAGGTTCACGAGCGAGTTGAGGTACTGGCTCAGCGCCGGGATTTTGGCGAACGGCTTGCACTTCCGAAAGTCCACTTCCGTCGCGTCGGCGCAGCACCATTTCTGTGCGCCTCGCGTGCCGACCAGCCGGCCGCCGGCACATGGTTCGCCGTCGTGGTGCGTGAGACAACCGAGTGTGAACGCCTGCTCGCGCAGGATGATCGCCTCACGGAGGCCCCTTGCGTGCGGCTGGTCCTTCTCTCGCTTTTGGAAGTCGAGGATACACCATGGCAGGAACGAGAAGTATCTCGCCCGAGGGGTGACAGACGTGATGCAGTACAGGAGCCGGCTCGCGAGTCGCGCAGAACCCCGGAGGCTCAAGCCGAGCGGGTCCTGAACCTCGGATACTTGGGTGTATTTGCTCCAACGCAGCAGAGTCGGAACGGGCGGGCGGTGCTTTGCCATATCGCGGCTCAACCGCAAGGTGCGGTCGTCCTGTCTGTGGCCGAGGCTCCCTCTTGGGCTGCGGCGGGTGCGGGTATCGACCCATTGGAGCCACCCCTCACTGGGCAACAAGTGGCAGTCGTGTCAGGTGCAACCGAGACGGGAGCATCCGTCCGGCTGTTCTGTACGAAGCTGAGAACGACTCATTGGTGGCCGCTTGAACATCCGCGATTTCATCCCGAAGATCAACGGGGTAGTGGTCGAAATCACAAAGCGCGACGTGTGATCGAGGGGACGACATGAAGTGGGGCCTTGTGGAACTGTGCGTTGCCGTGACGGGCTTGCGGGCCGCGCGAGCGACCGAAGCGGTCCGTCAAGGGATCACCCGCGACCCCGACCGCCGTTCGGCTGTCGTCCGTGCCGCGCTCGAACGCGCCGGCGCACTCGGCTGCGGGTTCGTCGTGTTCCCCGGTTGGACGCTCGTTGCCCCCACCCCGCCCCGCTGGCTTCTCGACCTCACGGCCGGCATTACGGTCGTCGTCGAAATGCTCCTTCCCGATCCAGCCTCGACCGCGACTGCACCGCGAAAGGGCGCGCGGGTGCCGGCCCCACACGTTGAGAAGGGTACACGGACGGTGACCAACTCCGAGCGGCCGGAGTGGGCAACGTGGGACGGTTATGTACTGCGCGACGGCGTGGCCGTGGTCGGCCCGTGTGCCCAGTTCATCGCCGAGGCCCCCGTACTGTGGAACGGCAATGAGTTGTCGTCCGCCGGAGTGGGGCTGGTTCAGGCCCTTGCCGCACGCGGGCCGGGCGGGCGGCGCTGGGAAGAATCGGGCACCGGAACGGCGATGCTCGTGATGTGCGGCGAGGCGAACGTGGTGGGCGGAGGCGGTTCGGCCGAGTGTTATCAGTGGGATGCGGTCGAAGCGGCCGGCCTGACGAATGAGGGATTGGGTCAGGTTCGGTGCGTCGTCAACCCAGCCCATACTGCCAGTCGGCTTCAACCCCTGCGGGACAAACGGGCGTGGCTGTCGCGTGGCGGGGTGTTACTGCATACTGCCAACACTCACGGCGGGTGGACGCAGGAGCGCGGCGACGAAACCACGGCGGGCGCTGCCTCACACCTGTCCGCCCGCGCTTGGGTTCGTGGCGAGCAACAGGAGTTACAAAAACACGCCGGAGACGGGTATGTGGTGCTGACGCTCAACTGGTCGTAACGACCGACTCTGGGGCGTGATGAGGCTAAAGCCGAACCCCCAACAGCAACTTGGCTTCGTCGCGGGCGTCGAGCGTTAGGCGCGCGAACGGGGCTTGTGCCAACTCTGCCGGCGGCGCGGTCCGAGTCGTGACGATGTACTGGAAGGCCGGCTCGCGCTCGCCGAAGGCGAGTTCGAGGTCGCGGGCAAAGCGGAACAGTCGCTCGTACAGAATCGGTTCAACGTCCCCTTCGTGGGGGCTGTCGTGCAACCAAAACGCCGGCAGTCGCCCCACACCCTCGACGGCGGCGGTGAGACAGGCGAGATCGAACGCCAACACCGTGCCCAGCGCCCGGAACGCCCCGCCACGCACGGGCACGGTGGAGTCCGGTTCCGGCGCATCCCGTGGTCGAGGACGCACTCCGCGCCGCCGGTTACCTGCCCACGACTGTCCCCAACCTCGTGTAGCCACCCGCGCCCGTTGCCATCACACCGATTTCCATTTCGTCGGTGCGCGATCTGGTTGTGCCGATCTCGGCTCGATCCACCCCTTGATCTGGCCCGTTTCTCGCCACTCCTGTTTCAGCTTGCGAAGGGCGACGTTCACCGCGCGTCCGATTTCGCTCTCTGCCATGTCGTCCTTGATGCCGTTGAGCCACAGTTGTGCGCAGATCAACTCCCAATCGGGTTGCCCGTTGGGTTCCAAGAGGTCGTCCATCGTCTGATCTCCTGTGTGAAATGGGCGATGAGCAGAAACGCCGGCCGAGCGAAAGTGTTCACCCAATTTCTTGAGATTTATCCAACAGCACGGCCCTCCTTGGCGACGGTCGCACGCGACCTTTGGATCGCAGTCCCCGATCAAACAACTCAAGCCGACCTGCTGACGTGGTGGCAGCAATTCGCGCAAGGCGGTCAGGCGTCGCAGAAGTGCGGTCCCGACCCTGACCGGTGGCCGCGAATCGCAGTTTGTACTCAATTCCCGTGGGTGATGCCGAGGTCGGGTTGGTGCGGAACCGTCATGCTGCAACGGCCCAGTGGAACCAACGGCCATCGAGAACGGTCGGTTGGTCGGTGAGCAACTGGCACTGGGTCGTCAGCGCCTCGGTCAACTTCGGCGGTAAGCCAACCCGCGCACCAGCGGCCACAGGTGTTCGGCCGGCTGCAACTCAGGCGTATTACTCGGCCGTCGGTGCAACACGACGTTCGGCGGCACCCTCAGTTTCTTGTCCGTGTGCCCACCCCACCCGCACGCCCAAGCGCCTCTTGCGACACGGATAACTCGTTGTAGCCTGACCCAATGAGGAAAGTCACTTTCAGATAGTCGAGGGCTACCGACGTGGTAAACTTGACCGCCGAGAACAAGTATTGCGAGAATTGGTTGGGTGGCGACGGCAGTCAGAACGACAATCGGACTCCGCGAGGGCGCTGGTGGCGGAAAAGACTCTGAAACTGCCAAGTGCGATGGGGTTCCGCGACGGGACCGTCAGCGTCCACACGAGCCGCACGATGATGCTGCCGGAACTGACGCTCGTCTTTGACAAGGTGCCGGTGAGCGCCCCCTCGGACGCCTACACCACGTCCATTGTCGCCGACAACGCACTCGGAAAGCCGACCCAAACGACCCGGAAGCGGACGGCGCAACGGCTCGTCGAACTGTACGCCCTCGACCCCACCTGCCCCTTGTTCCGGGTGTTGCGGCACTTATGGCCGGGCGATACAGAATCGCGGCCCATGTTGGCGTTCTTGGCGGCGGCGGCGCGCGACCCGATTCTCCGCGAGGTGACGCCGTTCGTGGTCGCGGTTCAGATCGGAGAACCGGTGACGCCGGCGCAGGTGACGCACGCACTCGAAGGGCGGTATCCGAAACGGTTCGGGACATCCACGGCACTCGCGACCGCGCAGCGGCTGGCGGCGTCGTGGGGGCAGGCCGGGTATCTCGCGGGCAAGGTCAAGAAGAAGCGCACCCGTCCGGTCGTCACGCCGGTAGTGGTGACCTTCGCGTTGCTGCTCGGCTACCTGTCCGGGTTGCGGGGCAAGTTGCTGTTGGACTCGGTCTGGGCGCGGCTACTGGACCGGTCGCCCACCGAGATCAGCGCCCTCGCAGCGGAAGCGTCGCGCGAGGGGCGGCTCACCTACAAGGCGGCGGGCGCGGTGGTAGAAATCACCTTCCCCGGCTTGCTGAAGCCGAACGAGGAGATCGCCCCCCTTGACCCGAATTGAACTGCTCAAAAAGAACTTCCAGCGGGTGTGCGGCCTGCCGTGGGACCGGAACGTCGCGGGCGCGCAGCGGGTCTGGCTGGCCGTCTACGACAAGGAGGACGAGCGCAAGTTGCGGCTCCGGTTGGGGCTGTTCGAGGAGGCCGCGCAACAATCCGGCCACCCGTGGCACGCCTTCGACCTGACGAACGCCTTTGCCGACTGGATGACACGATCAAACTACGCTCGCTTTGCGGAGAGCTATTTCGCTTCACCGGCGCGTCTCGGCGCGGCACAGACGGCCGCATTCTCGGATCATGTCGCGCAGACAATTCGCGCGCGACTGGATTCCGAGCAGCACTCCGAAAGCGCTCTTCTCGCGCTCTACGGCGTGGGTGGGTTGTTCGGTTTCGCGAGCGTTTCGCACATTGTCGGGCTTGTCGAACCGAGCATTCGCGGAAGGTTGTTGATCTTCTTCCCCGGTGTCTACGAACAAGACAACTACCGCCTGCTCGACGCCCGCGACGGGTGGAACTACCACGCCGTCCCGATCACGGCCAGCGAATCGGAGGCCCGCCGGTGAGCAAGAACCTCGACCTGTTCGAGAAAGACCCGCGCACCCACACCCTG
>JALHNS010000045.1 GCA_022843445.1 Gemmata sp. | reverse complement strand
GGTGGCCGCGATGCTCACCGGCGCGCGCCGCCCGCCGCCGACCGTGTCCGCGGTCGGCATGCGCATTTACTTGGAATCGGACCCGCCGCCGGGCGCGCCGAGGCCGAAGAAGGCCTCCACCGGCACGAACGGCTTGCGCCGCCTCGAGTTCGTCGAACAGGTACTCGTGAACCTGTGGACCGACGCGAGCGAATCCATCGCCGGCCCGGTCGCGCCCGGCGCTCCGGCGCCCGCGAGCGAGCCCCGCGCGAAGCGCGGCGGGTTCGCCCCACCGCCCCCGGCCCTCGGCGCGGTCACCGGCGGCCTCGGCTTCGGTGCGTATCAGGCCCGCGCGCTCGATCGCGCGCTGCTCCAAATCGAGACCCGCGGGCCGTTCGCCTACGATGCCGAAAAGGCCCTCGCGCGGTTCGACGTGGTCCCGCAATCGGACCCGAACCTGCCGAACGACGTGCAGGTCACCAAGGTGCCGGCGCGCGGCGGGCTGAGCACGCTGTACAGTCAAGTGCTCGAACTCGAACTGAACGGCGGGCCCGGTGCGCCGAAGGCCGCGAGCGCGCCGCTGCTGAAGCGGTTGCACGCGTGGACGCACACCGCGGGGCGGTTCCTCACGGTGTCGTCGCAGGACGACGGCATGCAAGCCTACGGGCAAGATTTGGTTCACGAACAGGGCGCGAGCCGAACCGTACTCACCGGCGCGCCGCTGTACGTGGTGCGCGACCGCAACGTGCTCTCGGCCGGGCAGCCGCAGCTCCCCGCAACGCTCACCTCGGTCCCCGGCACCGGTGCCAGCAAGCGCGCGCAAGTCACCGTCCGCGGTCCCGGCCGCGTCGAACTCTACGACGCCGCGGCCAACGCGATCACCGCGACCGCCGAGTGGCGCGCGTCACTCGTTCAATCGACCGAGGTGGAGAACGGCCGCGAGCAAGACCTGTTCACCTTCACCGAGGCCGCGCGGTTCGACGACCCGCGGGCCGACTATTGGCTGAAGGGCAGCGTGCTGAAACTGTGGCTCGAACCGCGCGCCGCGGCGCCCGACCCGAGCGCCCCGCGCGATCAGACCAAACCGTCGCGCGTGCAGGCGATCGGGAGCGTTACGAGCCACTCGGCCGAGTACGACGTGGAGCGCGCCGACGTGCTGAACGTGTTCTTCGCCGACGTGAAGCCGCCCGTTGTCGCGGTCGCGCCCGTGCCGCCGGCGGTGGAAGATGCCCCGAAGGCCGCGCCGCCGACCGCACGACCGGGCGCGCCGCCGGTTCCGCCCGACGCGCCGAAGCTGCCGGGGGCGGCTACAAAGGAGCCGGAGAAACAGGACAAACCGAAACCGCCTTACAAGATCGCGGCCCGCACGATCGACACGTGGATGAACCGCACCACGGGAGCGGCCCCGCTCCCGCCAAAAGGCGGCGCGCCGAACGGCCCACTTCCGAAGGACGGCGGGCGACCCGCGACCGCGACGCGCTACAAGCTCGACAAGGCGCGGTGCGAAGACGACGTGACCGTTCACCAAGACCCGGTGGACCCCGCGAAGCCCCGCGGTGTGGACATCGCCGGCCGGTTGCTACGCATCGACGGCTCCGACGACGGCAGCGTGATGACCGTGTACGGCTCCCCCACCAAGCCGGGGGAAGTCCACCAAGAGGAAATGTCGCTGCTCGGGCCCGAGATCGTGCTCGATCAGGTTCACAACACCGCCACGGTGAAGGGCCGCGGCGCGCTGACGATGCCGACGAACAGCGACCTCGCGGGCGGCGAACTGAGGCAAACGGAAGTGGTCGTGATCCACTGGCGCGACGAGATGGAATTCAGCGGCGCGTTGCGCTCGGCCAAGTTCGCCGGCAAGGTGTACGCGCGGCAGGGTGACTCGTGGGTGCTGTGCAACGCGATGAACGTAAAGTTCGACCGGCCGGTGTACTTCAACCAAGCCCAGAAGCGCGCCGCCGCGAGCGACAAGCCGAACGAGAAAGCGAAGATCGACACCGTGTACTGCTACCCGGCCCCGGCCGACACCGCGGACGACAAGGCCGAACTCGAAGTGAAGTACAGCCAGAGCGAGTACGACAAGACCGGGAAGCTCGTGAAGGCGCAGCAGCTCACCGCGACGGAGCTGAAGATGGAAGCCCGCGCGCGCGACGTGGCGGGGAGCGAACCGTACCAGCGGGTGGAAGCGTTCGGCCCGGGCACCTACCGGTTGTGGCAGATGGGCGAGCGCGACCTCGCACCCGGCCCGACCGGCGCGCCACCGCTCGCGCCGGCCGCCAAACCGCCCCAACCGGCTGAACAAGAAATGAAGCTCACCGTCGTGCGCTTCTCCGGGCGCATGACCGCGATCGACAAGGGCAAGGTGTTCCAACAGGCGCGGTTCGAGGACAACATCGACGTCATCAACGTACCGGCCCCGGACCAAGCGGTTCAGATCGACCGGCACAAACTGCCGCCGCGCAGCGTGCTGCTCACATGCAGCAAGGAACTGGTGGTGTCGAGCCACAAGAAGGGCAACGGCCCGCCGGCACAGCGCATGGACGCGACCGGGAACGCGTTCGTGCGGTCCGACGAGTACGACGGCTGGGGCGAAACCGTCACGCACGACGGCAAGATGGTCGTGCTGAACGGCAGCGAGGCGCTTCCGGCGCGCATCATGGGCCGCTTCGGGGACCGCACGAGCCAAGCCGGAAAGCAGATCGTGTACGACCGCGGCGCGGGCACGTACAAGGTGCTGGAGAGCTACGGCGGCTCGTTCGGGAAGCCGCGGTAAGCAGACTGGTCCGCAAGTGTAGGTCGCTCGCTCCGCGAGCGACCAGTGGCGCTTGAATGCACTTACGGATGCTTGCGGTCGCGAATGGTCGCTCGCGGAGCGAGCGACCTACACTTGAAGAACCTTACTCAACTCAGCTCTCGGCGACGCAGGGGTTCTTCAGCGTGCCGATGCCCTCGATTTCCACCTCGGCCACGTCGCCGGCCTTCAGCAGAATCGGCGGCTTGCGCGCGATCCCGACGCCCGGCGGCGTGCCGGTGAAGATCAGGTCGCCCGGTTCCAGCGTGATGCACTGCGACAGGAACCACAGCAGGTGCGGCACGCCGAAGATGAACTCTTTCGTGTTCGAGTTCTGAAGGGTGGTGCCGTTCAGCCGCAGTTGCACTTGCAGCTTGTGGGGGTCGGGGATTTCGTCCGCGGTCACGAGCACCGGGCCGGTCGGTGCGAACGTGTCGAACGTCTTACCGATGATCCACTGCTTCTCTTCGCCGCGGAACTGCCAGTCGCGGGCGCTCACGTCGTGCCCGCAGGTGTAGCCGCCCACGTACGCGAACGCTTCGGGCGAGTTCGGAATGTGCCGCCCGGTCTTGCCGATCACGATCACCAGTTCCGCTTCGTAGTCCACCTTCTCCGCGACCTTCGGGATGATGATGGGTTCGCCGTGCGCGATGAGCGTGTTCGGGAACTTGCCGAACAGCACCGGTTCCGGAGGGATCGGGCGGTTGCCCTCGATGGCGTGGTCGCGATAGTTCAACCCGATGCACAGAATCTTGCCGGGGTTCGGCACCGGTGGCAGGAGCTTGACCGCGTTCACGGCGTACTTCACGGCCTTCGGGTTCTTGGCGGTGTCGGCGGCGGCCTTGTGAATCGCGGGAGACGCCGCGAGCAGCGCCTTCGTGCAACTCGGCAGGCCCGGATCGGTGGCGTGCAGGTCGATGTAGCCGTCGGCGACGGCGAGTGCGGCGCGCGCCCCGTGCGCGGTCTGAATGGAAGCGAGTTTCATTGCGAGTGCTCCGGCGGGTGAGGTACGCGGGGTATTCAATCGCGCGGGCGGCGGCGCGGCGAGAACACAAACGCCCGAACCGCCGGAGCGCCGCTTGCGTCTGCCCTCACGGTCGGATAGTTTCGAGTTGCGAAGGAGCGCCACATTTCACCGGTCGAGGGCGCCGGACGTGCACGGGGCGATTCGCGAACTGGTACGCGCCGCGCTCGGATGGGCGTTCCCGGCCGGGTGTCTCGTGTGCGACGCGCCCGAAGGCGCGGACCCGCTGCGCCACGGCCTGTGCCCGGCGTGCTTCGACGCCATCACGACGGACGCGCACGCGAGCTGTCCGCTCTGCGCTCAAACCGTCGGCCCGCACGCGAACACCGCCGACGGCTGTTCGGAGTGCCGCTCGCAGTCGTTCGCCTTTGATCGCGCGTTTCGCCTCGGCGAGTACGACGGCCCGCTGCGCGACGCGGTCTTGCGCCTCAAGCACTGGAACGGGGAAGGGTTGGCCGATCTGCTCGGGCGCGCGTTCGCGGAGTGCAGCGGTTCGGACCTGCGCGCCGCCGGGTTCGACGTCGTCGCGCCGATTCCGCTGCACTGGGGGCGCCGCTTGAGTCGCGGGTACAACCAGTCCGAGGCGGTCGCGCGCGAACTGGCCGCTGGCATCGGCGTCCCGTTCGCACGGGTGCTGCGCCGCGTGCGCTACACGCCACAACAGTTACAACCCTCGCGCGAGGCGCGGCGCGCAAACGTGAAGGGCGCGTTCCTTGTGCGAACGGGCGCAAGCGTCGCCGGGAACGCGGTACTGCTGGTAGACGACGTGATGACCACCGGCAGCACGCTGCACGAAGCCGCTCGCGTGTTGAAAACGGCCGGGGCCGCGCGCGTCGCGGTCGCGGTCCTCGCACGGCGGAAGTGACGGTTGCGCGCGGCGCGCCGTTCGCGGGGAACTGTGCGGCTGTGCCGCGCGCGGCGGTTCTTCCGAGCGCGACCGGGAAGGGCCTCGTGAACGGCCCGCCGGAACCGCGAAATGGTGATGTAGAACCTACAAACCGTGTGATAACAACTAGGTTATAGGCCGCCTACGCGTTCCGGGGGGGAAGTGGAGGCGGCCCCAATGGGGGAAGGAACTATGACGCGCTACCTGCTAGGAGTTGTCGCGCTCGTCGCGCTGAACGGCGCGGCGCACGCGGGTCCGGCCGATCTGTTCGAGGCGAAAGAGAAAGACTTCGGGGTCAGCCCGAAGGGGACGATGCTCGTTCACTACTTCCGCTTCACGAACACCACGAAGGAAACGATCACCCTCGGTCAACCGCGGGTGTCGTGCGGGTGCGTGACACCGGCACTGACGACGAATCGCGTTGCGCCCGGGGAAACCGCGGCCGTCGTCGCGTACATGGACACCCGCCGCATTCAGTACGCCGGCGTGACGAAGACGGTTCTGGTTTATGTCCCGTTCACCGGCCCGCAGTTCACGGAGGTCGCGCTCCGCGTCAGCACCGTTACCCGCGACGACCTGATGATGTCGCCGGACACCATCGCGTTCGGCACCGTTACGAAGGGCAAGGGCGCGACCGCGACGACGAAAGTGACGTTCACCAGCGACCCGAAGTGGGAAGTGAAGGAGGCGAAGAGCACCGGGGCGTTCGTCAAGCCGGAGTTCAAGCTCGTCTCGCGCAGCGGCACCGTCGTGACTTACGAAGTGTCCGCGACGCTGGAAAAGGATTGCCCGACCGGGAACTGGACTTCGGACATCTACCTTGAGACCTCGAACGCGGCGGTGGCGAAGCTGCGCGTCCCGGTGTCGGTGGTCGTCGCGCCCGCGGTCAGCGCGTCGCCCGAAACCGTGTCGTTCGGCAGCATGAAGATGGGCAACGGGTCCGAACAGAAGGTCACGCTAAAAGCTGGTGCGCCGTTCAAGATTCTCGAAGTGAAAGGCGCGGGCGACGACCTCACCGTGAAGGTCGATTCCGCCGTGGCCCAAGCGTCGCACACGGTCACGATCACCGCGAACCCGAAGGCCGCGGGCGGGCTGAACCGCACGATCGAAATCGTCACCGACAACACGGACCAACCGAAGGTGCTCGTGCCGGTGGTCGCGCAGGTGGAGAAGTAGCACTCGAACAATCGCAACGCGGTCGCCCGCCCGGTTCGCTCCGAGCGGGCTTTCTCGTTTGGTGCGCCGCGCGCCGGTTCCTATCACAACAGCGATTCGCTCACCGTCGAGAGGTTCCCGCAGATGCCGGACGCGCCGCTCCGCCCGTTCAAGAAGTTGCTGGTCGCCAACCGGAGCGAGATCGCCATTCGCGTGTTCCGCTCGGCGCACGAGCTGGCCATCCGAACGGTCGCAATCTACTCGCACGAGGACCGCTTCGCGCTGCACCGCTTCAAGGCCGACGAAGCGTATCAGGTGGGCAAGCGCGGCGAACCGATCCGCGCGTACCTCGACATTCCCGGCATCGTCGCGCTCGCGAAGGAAGTGGGGGTCGACGCCGTTCACCCCGGCTACGGGTTCCTGAGCGAGAACGCGGCGTTCGCGCGCGCGTGCGCCAAGGCCGGCATCACGTTCGTCGGGCCGCGCCCGGAAGTGCTCGAGCAACTCGGCGACAAGGTCGCGGCCCGCGCGCTGGCGAACCGCGCGAAGGTACCGGTGCTGAGCGGTGGCGACAAGCCGCTCACTTCGATCGACGAAGCGAAGGCGCTCGCCGAAAAGCTCGGCTACCCGGTGATCGTGAAAGCGTCGATGGGCGGCGGCGGGCGCGGCATGCGCGTGGTTCAGAGCGCCGACAAACTGCAAGAGGCGGTAGAATCCGCGCAGCGCGAAGCCGGGGCCGCGTTCGGCGTCGCGGACGTGTTCCTCGAAAAGTTCGTCGTGCGCGCGAAGCACATCGAAGTGCAGTTGCTCGGCGACAAGCACGGCGGGCTGGTTCACCTGTTCGAGCGCGACTGCTCGATCCAGCGCCGTCACCAGAAGGTGGTGGAACTCGCGCCCGCGCCGAACCTCCCGGACGCGGTGCGGCAGGGCATCCTCGATGCCGCTCTGCAAGTGGGGCGCGCGTGCGGCATCGACAACGCGAGTACCGTCGAGTTCCTGTATGACACCGACGCACAGAAGTTCTACTTCATCGAAGTGAACCCGCGGATTCAGGTGGAGCACACGGTCACGGAGCAAGTGACCGGGCACGACATCGTGCGCTCGCAAATCCTCGTCGCCTCCGGGCTGCCGCTGAACCACCCGCGGGTCGCGCTGGAACAAGACAAGATCAGCGTGCGCGGTTATGCGATCCAGTGCCGCGTGACGACCGAAGACCCCGCGAACGGGTTCGTCCCGGATTACGGCCGGCTCAGCGCCTACCGTTCGAGTGGCGGCCCCGGCGTGCGGCTCGACGCCGGCACCGCGTTCGGCGGCGCGGTCATCACCCCGTACTACGATTCGCTGCTCGTGAAAGTGAGCGTCAGCGGCCTCACGTTCGACGAAGCCGCGACCCGCACCGAGCGGTGCCTGCAAGAGTTCCGCGTCCGCGGCGTGAAGACGAACATCCCGTTCCTGCTGAACCTCATCAAGCACCCGCAGTTCCTCGGCGGCGACGTGACGACGCGGTTCCTCGACGAAAACCCGAATCTGTTTCAGTTCACAGCGCGCCGCGACCGTGCGACGAAGTTGCTCAGCTACCTCGCCGAAGTCATCGTGAACGGGCACCCGGAAGTGCGCGACCGTAACTCGAAGGTGCCAACCGCGGCCGTCGCGCCCGCACCGACCGCGAAGGGCGCACTGCCCAAGGGCACCCGCGACACGTTCAAAGAACTCGGCGCGACGCAATTCGCGAAATGGGTGCGCGCGCAGAACAAGCTGTTCGTGACCGACACCACGATGCGCGACGCGCACCAGTCGCTGTTCGCCACGCGCATGCGAACGGCCGACATGCTCGCGGTCGCCGACCGCTACGCGCGCGAACACGCCGATCTCTTCTCGCTGGAAATGTGGGGCGGCGCGACCTTCGACACCGCGATGCGGTTCTTGAAAGAGTCCCCGTGGGACCGGCTCGCACGGCTGCGCGAGAAGGTGCCGAACATCTTGTTCCAGATGCTGGTGCGCGCCGCGAGCGCGGTCGGCTACACGAACTACCCGGACAACGTGGTGTTCGAGTTCGTGCGGCTCTCCGCCGAACACGGCATGGACATCTTCCGCATCTTCGACGCGAACAACTGGCTGCCCAACATCGAACTGGCGATCAACGCGGTGCTGAAGACGAACGCGATCTGCGAAGCCGCGATCTGCTACACCGGCGACATCCTCGACCCGAAGCGCGACAAGTACACGCTCAACTACTTCGTGAACTTGGCAAAGGAGCTGGAGAAGCGCGGCACACACTTCCTCGCCATTAAGGACATGGCCGGGTTGCTGAAGCCCTACGCAGCGAAGAAGTTGGTGAAGGCGCTGCGCGAAGCGGTGGGCGTGCCGATCCACTTCCACACGCACGACAGCGCCGGCGGGCAGATCGCGTCGTACATGATGGCCGCCGAAGAGGGCGTGAACGTCGTGGACTGCGCGTTCGCGCCGATGGCCGGCGTCACGTCGCAACCGAGTCTGAACGCCCTCGTGGAAGCGGCACGCTTCGGCCCGCGCGACACCGGGATCAACTTCGATTCGCTCCAAGAAACCGCGAACTACTGGGAGGGCGTCCGCCGGCAGTACGCGCCCTTCGAGACGGGACAGCTCGCGAGTTCCGCCGAAGTGTACTTGCACGAGATGCCCGGCGGGCAGTACGCGAACCTGTACCAACAGGCACAATCGCTCGGCGTCGGCGACAAGTGGCCCGAAGTGGGCCGGATGTACGCCGCCGTGAACAAGCTGTTCGGCGACATCGTGAAGGTGACGCCGACCTCGAAGGTGGTCGGCGACATGACGCTGTTTATGATCGCCAACGGGCTGACGCCGGAAATGGTGCTGGACGCGAAGCGCGAGATCGCGTTCCCGGAGTCGGTGATCGAGTTCTTCGAGGGCAAGCTCGGTCAGCCGCCGGGTGGGTTCCCGCCGGAACTGCAGGCGCGCATCCTGCGCGGGCGCAAGCCGCTCACGGATCGCCCCGGGGCGACGCTCCCGCCCGCGGACTTCGCCAAAGCGCGCGCCGACCTCGAAGCGAAGTTGCGCCGAAAGCCCACCGACACCGACGTGATTTCGTACCTGCTGTACCCCAAGGTGTTCGCGGACTTCGCGGAGGCGAACGCGAAGTATTCGGACCTCAGCGTGCTGCCCACGCCCGCGTTCTTCTTCGGGATGGAGAAGGGCGACGAAGTTAGCATCGAGATCGAAGCCGGGAAGACGCTCATCATCAAGTTCCTCACGGTGGGCGAAGCGACCGCCGACGGGCGGCGCGTCGTGTACTTCGAGCTGAACGGGCAGCCGCGCGAAGTGATCGTGACCGACAAATCGCTCGGCGGAACCGCGACGAAAGCGCGCGCGAAGGCCGAGGCGGGGAACGCGAAGCACGTCGCGGCCCCGATGCCGGGCGCGGTCGTGTCGGTCGCGGTCGCGGTCGGCGACGAAGTGGCCGCCGGCGCGAAACTGCTCACGCTCGAAGCGATGAAGATGGAAACGACGCTGTACGCGGAGCGCGCCGGGAAGGTGGCCGAAGTGCTCGCTCGCCCCGGCACGCCGGTCGAAGGCGGCGACTTGGTCATCCGATTCGAGTAACCCGATATGGGGGCTTCAACGATGCTCACCGCGGCCGTTCTGTTCGTCGCGCTCGGTGCGGACCCCGCGCCCACAATCACGTCGCCGGTCGGCACCGGAAAGAAGGGCTTCGCCGGCGACGGCGGGCCGGCGGCGAAGGCCGAACTCGATCAGCCGTTCGACGTGGCGTTCGACCGCGCCGGGAACCTGTACTTCTCCGACACCAACAACCACCGCGTGCGCCGGGTGGACGCCAAGACCGGTGTCGTCACCACGGTCGCGGGGAACGGCAAAAAAGCCTTCGCCGGAGACGGCGGAAAGGCGACCGAAGCGAGCCTGAACGAACCCTACGGAATCGAACTCGACGACGACGGCAACCTCTACATTGTGGACCGTCTCAACTTTTGTGTGCGCAAGGTAGACGCCAAAACCGCGTTCATATCAACAATCGCGGGCACCGGCGGGAAGTCCGGGTTCGCGGGCGACGGCGGCCCGGCGGAGAAAGCGCTGCTCGTGGAACCCAACGGCATCTGCTTGGGGAAGGGCGTGCTGTTCATCGCGGACGTGGCCGGGCACCGCGTGCGTGCGGTCGATCTGAAAACGGGCAGCATTAGCACTCTTATCGGCAACGGGAAGGCTGTCACGGCGGGCGACGGCGGCGCGCTGAAAGACGCGACGACGAACGGCCCGCGCGCGGTCGCGATGAACCCGGCGAAGGACGTGCTCTATTTGGTGGAGCGTAACGGCCACTGCATCCGCAAGATCGCGCTCGGCGAAAGCAAGATCGAGCGGTTCGCGGGCACCGGCAAGAAGGGCTACACTGGCGACGGCGGGAAGGCCCTCGAAGCGACGTTCGACGGCCCGAAGGAAATTGACGTGGACCGCGACGGCAACCTGTTTGTTGTGGACACGGAAAACGAAGCGATTCGCAAGATCGACGCGAAGACCGGGATCGTTGCCACGGTCGCGGGCAAGGGCCGTACGAAAACGCCGGGCCTCGGCGACAACGGCCCCGCGACCGCGGCGACGCTCGGCCGGCCGCACGGCGTCGCGGTCGGCCCGGACGGCGCGGTCTACATCGGCGACACGAACAGCCACCGCATTCGCAAGGTGAAGTGACTATTTCCCGCGCGGGGCGACGTAGTAGCCGAGCGCGAACGCGAGCACGAGCAGCACGAGCACCAGCGCCATGAGCAGCGTCGCGGCGCGCGAACTGAGCGTGACGTGCTGCGCCGGGTCGCCGAGGCTGCGCGCGTCGGTGCCGGCACCGGCGGGTGCGGCCTGCTGTGCCGCCGCGGGGCGCTCGAGTAAGATCGGCGATTCGGAGCCGCCGAGCAGCTCGTCGATGTCGCCCTCGAAGAGCGCGGATTCGTTCGGGTCGCGGGGCTTCTTCGGGAGCGCCGGCGGTTTGGGTTTCGCGGCGGGTGCGGGCGGAACGACCGCTTTCGGCGCGGCCGGCGGTCCGGGGGGCGGCGCGGTCAGCACACCGGACTTTTGCGTCACTTCCGCCGCGTCCACGACCGGCGGTTCGCCCGCGGCGGGGCGCTTCAGGAGCGCTTCCACGTCCGCTAGGTTCACGCGCTCCGTTTTCTCGCCGTCGTCCGGGTACGGAACGGTAATCGTGTACCCGCAGTGCGGGCACGTGGTCTCGGTGCCGGCTTTGCGGGTGGCGATACCGAGCAGGCGGTTGCAGTACGCGCACCGGAACCGGATGGGCATTCCAGTCACTCCGACCAACGGCGAACGGCGAACGGGGTTTCAGGCAGTATACCCGACGCGGCACGCAAGCCAAATGATCACGCGCGAAACCGCCGCTTGATCCGCGCCCCGCGCACGCGAACAATGGAACCGTCGCCCCCCGGAGACCGCGTCATGCCGCGCACACGTGCCCGCCTCACCCTCGCCGTTTCGCTCCTCGCGGCGTCCGCAGGCGGGGTGTCCTCGGCCGACGTCATCGTGCTGAAAGACGGGTTCCTGATTCAGGGCTTCGCGCGCAAGGAAATCGAAAACGTCGTCGACAAGGCGAGCGGGCAACTGGTGCCCATCGCGAAGGGTAACGGCGTCGAACTGGTGGACGAGGGGCCGAAGGTCACCTTCTTCACCACGTACCAGAAGCAACCCGGCGGCGCGGGGCCGGACGTGCGCCTGCGCCCGGAGGTGCGCGCGTTCACCCAGCCGTTCATCGGTCGACTCACGAACTACCCCATTCCCTACGGCACCACAGAAAAAATCGGCGAATTCAACGCCAAGTGGGCGCGCACGCTCCTCGTGAAGCCGGCGGGCCAGCGGGCCGAAGAGGTGCGCCAGCAGATCACCCACTTGGACCCGTACTACATGTATCTCGTTTCACCGACGCACATGTGGCGGCTCACGTACCGCACGAACGAACAGGACCCGAAGCTGGTGCGCAAGCTCTTGCTGATGCACCCGGACCTCGCGGAACCGGACGGCAAGTGCGACCCGCTCAAGCGGTTCGCGCTCGCCAAGTTCATGCTCGACGCCGGCTGGCTTCAGTTCGCCAAGGACGAACTGGACCGCTTCAAAGCCGACTTCACCGGCGAGTTGAGCAAAGACGCGAAAGAGCAACTGGACAAGCTGCGCACCGAGATCGACCACGCGGCCGGGGAACTCGTGGCGCGCGAGGCCGAATTCGCGCTCCGCGCCGGCCGCTACAGGTACACCGCCGAGCTGATCGCCACCTTTCCGGAGAAGACCGCCGCGGCGAAGGAGGTGACCCGCATGGCGAAAGTGACGGCCGAACTGAAGACCAACCGCGAGCGGCACGACGCCGGTCGCCGGTACCTGCGCGCGCTGGTCGACGAGGTCGGCGGCTTCGCGCCGGTGAACGCGCGCGCCGCGGTCGCCGGAGGGCTGGCGCTCGCCACCCGCGCGCCCGCGCCGCTCGCGCCGGAACACGAACTGGCGGCGGCCGGCGAGCGCGTGCTGGCGGAACTGCACCCGGATTCGGCGCTGCGGATCGAAACGTTCGTCACGCTCGCGGCGCAGGCCGAGCGCGAGCGCGCCGCCGGCAAGAAGACCACCCTCCCACCCGACGCGATCCTCGCCGCCGCGGTGAGCGGCTGGGCGCGCGGGAAGAACGCCGCTACGCCGAACGTGGCCGCGGCGCTGCGCATGTGGACCGCCCGCGAACTGGTCCTGCAGTACCAGTCGGCCGAAACGATGGGGGACCGGACCGCGCTGATGAACCGGTTCAAGCGCACGCCGGGCCTCGACACGGACGAACTGGCGCAGATCGTGTCGATCCTGCCGCCGGCCGAACCGGAAGACCTCGACAACCGCGGCGGCAAACTGGTGCCGCTCGGCAAGCTCAAGGACAGCGGGATCTATCGGCGCGTCACGCGCGCGGTACCGGGCTTCCCCCAAGGGTTGGAGTACCTCGTGCGGTTGCCCCCGGAGTACCACCACGGGCGCGCGTACCCGGTGCTCGTGGTCCTCACCACCGCCGGCATCGACCCCGAGCACGTGCTCGCACCTCTCATCGCGGAAGCCGACAAGCACGGTTACATCCTCGTGGTCCCGGAGTGGACCGGCGCGTTCGGCAAGGGCTGGCAGTGGCGCGGCGAAGACCACGTGTGGGTGACCGGCGCGCTGCGCGACGCGATCCGGCACTTCACCGTCGATAACGACCGCGTGTTCCTCATCGGCGTGGCCGAGGGCGCGAACATGGCGATGGACGTCGCCCTGTCGCACCCGGACCTGTTCGCGGGCGTGATCCCGATGGGGCCGATCCCCAAGTGGGGCGGGTTCATGATCGAGACGTGGCGCAACGCGCAGTACCTGCCGTTCTACATCGTCACCGGCGAGCACTCGGGCGAGGGGCTGAAGAACCTGAAGCTGCTGTTCGACCGCTGGGGCACCTACGGGTTCCCGGTGGTGATGACCGTGTACAAGGGCCGCGGCGTGGAGTGGTTCGCGTCCGAGGTGCCGGTGCTGTTCGACTGGATGGGCCGCAAGACCCGCGCGACGCCCGCGGCCACACTGAAGCTGGACGTGAAGAGCCGCCAGCAGTGGCAGATGCTGCGCGACACCGACACGCGGTTCTACTGGCTCGAGGCCGACCGCATCGCCCCGGGCAAACTGGGCGGCGCGCCGGTGCCCGCGATCGTGCAGGCCGACGTGCGCGGCAACAACCTGATCGACATTCAGCAGCGGCACGTCAAGGATCTGACCGTGTGGCTGAGCAACGACATGATCGACTGGGCGAAACCGGTGCGCGTGAACGTGAACGGCTCGGCACCGCGCGACTACAAGCCGCGCAAGTTCGATCCGAGTCTGGAAATCCTGCTCGAAGATTACGCGGTCCGCGGCGACCGCCGCCGGCTGTTCATGAACAAGCTCACGCTCACGAACCTTCCGTAGCGCGCCTAGCAGCCCGTTGAAAAAGGCGCAACTCTTTGGTGCCGGTGCGCGTCGAAGTGGTATCACCGGGTGAGGTCGTAGTCATGGCTTTGGGTCGCCGTCGGTCGTCTCATCAGGGCGAACTGTTTGTCACTTCCGCCGACCTACCGCAGTCACCCGGGCATGCGTTCTATGACCGCCTCAACTCCCTCTTGGCCGAGGTCCAGTTCGACCGGTTCGTCGAGGACCTGTGCCGGCCACACTACGCCGACGAGGTGGGTCGCCCGTCGGTGCCACCGGGTACGTACTTCCGGATGCTGTTCGTCGGGTACTTCGAAGGGATCGACTCCCAGCGGGGCATCGCTTGGCGGTGCGCCGACAGCCTCTCGTTACGGGCGTTCCTCGCCATCCCGCCGACCGAGGCGAGTCCCGACCATTCCAGTCTCACCAAGATCCGCAAGCGGCTACCGGAGGTGGTTCACGAGCAGGTGTTCGCTCGCGTTCTCGCGCTCGCCCATGAGAAGAAGTTACTACGGGGCCAGACCGTCGGCGTGGATTCGACGACGCTGGAGGCCAACGCGGCGATGCGGGCGATCGTCCGCACGGACACGGGCGAGAACTACAAGACGTACCTGAAGCGGCTGGCGACGGAAGCCGGGATCGAGAACCCGACCGACGAGGACCTGCGGCGGTTCGACCGGAAGCGGAAGAAGAAGGCGTCCAACGAGGAGTGGACATCGGCGACCGACGGCGACAGCCGGATCGCGAAGATGAAGGACGGGCGCACGCACCTGGCGTACAAGGCCGAACACGCCGTCGATCTGGATTCCGGGCTGGTGCTTTCGGCGGCGGTCCACCCGGCGGACCGGGGCGACGCGGCGACCCTGGTTGATAGTCTGCTCCGAACCCAGGTCAACTTGGTGCGTGCGGGTTTGGAGATCGAGGTCGAGGAGGCGGTAGCGGACAAGGGGTATCACAAGTCCGAGACGCTGGCCGAGTGTACGGGGTGGGGTTGGCGGACGTACATCCCGGAGCCGAAGCGGAAGAAGCGGGTCTGGACGGACAAGCCGGAGTCGTGGCGCGTGGCGACGGCGGCGAACCGTCGCCGCGTGCGGGGAGAGCGGAGCAAGCGGCTCCAGAAGAGGCGGAGCGAGTTCGTGGAGCGGACGTTCGCGCACGTGTGCGGAACGGGCGGTGCTCGGCGGACCTGGCTGCGCGGACGAGTGAACGTGACGAAGCGTTACCTGATACAGGTGGCCGCCCACAACCTAGGTGTAGTGATGCGGTCCTTGTTCGGTGTGGGCAAGCCGAGAACACTGCAAGGGGCCGCCGAGGCCGCTTTTGCGCTTGTGTTGTGGCTGTTGAGCGTACGGGTCTACTGGGTCGTCCGATGAGAGGTCGGGGCGGCGAGGTTGCCCGCCGCCCGCGATATACTCCGCAGACCGATGATCACGACGAAACGTCGCCTTTTTCAACGGGCTGTTAGAGTTTGAACCCCTTGCGGAACGCCTTGAGGTGGTCCGCGAGCAGCGGGCGCAGTTCGAGCGTTTCGAGGTGGTTGGGGCGCGTGAGCCACAGCTTCAGCAGCTCGCTGCCGTCGGCCCGGTCGCCCTCCACCTTCACCGTGCGCCCGAAGTTCTCGAAGGTGGCGAGCGACGCCGTGCCCGCGCGCCCGGTGAACCACACTTCCAGCGCGTCGGCCTCTTTCGTCTTGATCCGGCACCAGAACCGGCCCGCGCCCTTCGGGTACACGGTCACCGCGTCGCGGGTGTCCCATTTGAATTCGAGTGCGGGGTCGAGGTCGCACAGCAGCTTGAGTAGCCGCGGGAGCAACTCGCGGTCCCACTTCTGCCCGCGGCCCGCGGGGAAGCCCTTCTCGCTCAGGTGCCACTGCTCGCCGCTCTTCTTCCACGGCATCTGCGCTTCGATACCGCCCGCGGCCGTTGCACCCGTCGCAGTTACGACCTCGATCGCGCGCTTGAGGAACGCCGCGAAGCCCGGTGTGTCGAGTTCGTCCTTTTTGTGCGCGGTGATGACCACCTGTTGCCCGCCCGGCAGCGCGGACACTTCGACGCGGTTGGAGTCGCGCGCGAAGCCCTCAAGACCGGGCGTGTCCGAGAGCGGGCGCAACTTGAGTTGCGCTTCGAGTTGGTCCAGTTTGAACGGGCGACCGGGCAGTCGGAACACGAGTTTGAAGTAGCCCTCGTGCCCGGTCATCGCGTGGAGGAACCAGCCGTCGGACTTCTTCGGTAGCGGAACCTCGATCACGCTGCGGTGGTTCCAGTTCGTTTCGGGGAACTTGCCGGCTTCTTCAATGCGCTCGATGGCCCACTGGAGCGCCGCGCCCTCCCACTTAATCGGCTTGCCGGTAGTGGTGACGCGGTCGCGCGTGTGCCAGCCGATGCCGTCGGCCTCCCACGGCAGCTTTTGCCCCGCGCCCACGTCCGCGATGTCGATGTCGCCGGCGCGCGCGGCGTTCGCAGACGCCGCGTCGTACCGGCCGCGCGGCGCGTGCGGCCCGGTCGCGAGCACGCCCTTGAGGATGCGCCCGGTGTGCGACTGCGCGCCCGCGTCGAACGCCTTCACCACGGCTTCGGGCGTGCCGCACGCGACCACCGAACCGCCGCGGTGCCCGGCGTCCGGCCCCATGTCGATCACCCAGTCCGCGGACTTAATCACGTCGAGGTTGTGTTCGACCACGACGACCGTGTTGCCGAGATCGACCAGCCGTTGCAGCACTTCGAGCAGCTTGCGAATGTCGTCGAAGTGCAAGCCGGTGGTCGGCTCATCAAGTAGATAGAGCGTCTTGCCGGTGCTGGGGCGCGCGAGTTCGGCCGCGAGCTTCACCCGCTGCGCCTCGCCACCGGACATGGTCGGCGCGGGTTGGCCGAGCGCCATGTAGCCGAGGCCCACGTCTTCGAGCGTTTGCAGCGTGTGGCGAATCTTGGGGATGTTGTTGAGCAGTTCTAGTGCCTCGCTCACGCGCATGTTCAGCACGTCCGCGACGCTCTTGCCGTGGTACCGCACCGCGAGCGTTTCGGGGTTGTACCGCGAGCCGTTGCAGGTGTCGCACTGCACCCACACGTCCGGCAGGAAGTGCATTTCGATCTTGCGCTGGCCCATGCCCTCGCACGCCTCGCACCGCCCGCCCTTCTGGTTGAAGCTGAACCGCCGCGGGTGGTAGCCGCGAATTTTCGACTCCGGGAGCTGCGCGAACAGCTCGCGAATCAGTTCGAACACGCCGGTGTACGTCGCGGGGTTGCTAGACGGCGCGTTACCGATCGGGTCCTGATCGACGTTGATGATCTTGTCGATGTGCTCGATCCCGCGGATGTCGTCGTGCGCCGCGCCGTGTGTGCGTGCGCGGTGCAGTTTGCGCGCGAGCGTGTTGTACAGCACCTCGTTCACCAGCGACGACTTCCCGCTGCCGCTCACGCCGGTGACCGCGACGAAGCACTTGAGCGGGAACTTCACGTCCACGTTTTGTAAGTTGTGCTGCCGCGCCCCGACTACTTCGAGCGCGAAGTAGCTCGGGTCGCGGCGATTCGTCGGCACCGGGATCGCGAGTTCGCCACTCAGGTACTTCCCGGTCAGTGAACCCTTCGCGCGCGCCACCTGTTTCGGCGTGCCGCTCGCGGTGATTTCGCCGCCGCGGTCGCCGGCCCCGGGGCCGAAGTCGAGCAGGTGGTCGGCCGCGGCGATCACCTCGCGGTCGTGTTCGACCACGACGAGCGTGTTGCCGAGGTCGCGGAGGCGCTGCAGAGCGACCAACAATCGCTCGTTGTCGCGCGGGTGCAGGCCGATGGTCGGTTCGTCCAGAACGTACAGCACGCCGGTGAGGCCGCTGCCGATCTGTGACGCGAGCCGAATGCGTTGCGCCTCGCCGCCGCTGAGTGTCGGCCCTTGGCGGCCGAGTGTGAGGTAGTCGAGGCCGACATCCACGAGGAATTTCAAGCGCGCTTGCACCTCGCGCAGCACTTCGCCCGCGACTTGGCGCTCGGTCTTCGTGAGCTTCAACTTCTCGAAGAGCGCGAGCGCTTCGCTGAGCGGGAGGGCGCACAGTTCGCGCAGCGTGAGTTTGGCGAAGCGCGTGGCGGCGGCATCCGGCCTTATGCGGGCACCGTGGCACGCGGAGCAGGGCACTTCGTCCACGAGGTGCTCGAGCCGCGCGCGGTACACCCACGACACCCGCGACGCTTCATCGACCGCGGGGAAGAGCCCCTTGTACTGGAAGCTGGGAGCGCGGAGCGCGGAACTCGGAGCCGCGGACTTAGCCTTGCCTTTCGCCTTCGGTTCCGCGCTCCGCGTTCCGCGCTCCGCGCTCAACAGAATCCACTCTTCGCCGGTGCCGTGCAGCACTGCCCGCTGGTGCGCCGGTTCGAGCTTCTGGAACGGCGTATCGAGCGAGAAGCCGACGTGCTTCGCCAGCGCTTCGGCGAACGGGAGCCACGACGACCCGGCCCGCAGTTCCGGCCACGCGGAGAGAGCGCCTTGGCGCAGCGTGAGTCGCGTGTCGCCGATGAGCAGCGTTTCGTTCGCCCCGCGCTGGAAGCCCAAGCCTTCGCACGTCGGGCACCACCCGAGCGGGCTGTTGAAGGAGTAGTTGTGCGGGTTCAGCAGCTCGAAGCTGAGGTTGCAGTGCTCGCACGCGAGGTGTTGCGAGAACGTTTCCACCTTCCACTTCTCTTCGGGCACGTCCGCTTCGACGTGCGCGAGGTGCATGACCCCGCGACCGAGGTCGAGCGCTTGTTCCACCGCTTCGGCGATGCGCGTGCGGGTGCCGGGCTTCACAACGTTGCGGTCCACCACGATTTCGACCGCGTGCTTGCGCTTGTGGTCGATTTCGGGCGGCGCGTCGAGCGTGTACGTCTTCCCGTTGATCCGCATCCGGGTGAAGCCGGCCCGGCGAATCTCGTCGAACAGCGTGTCGTATTTCTCTTGGCCCTTCCGTTCGAGCGGCGCGAGAAGGTAGAACTTGGTCCCCTCTGGGAGTGACAGCACCTTGTCAACGATCTCGTCTGCGGTCTGTGTGCCCACCGGCCGGGCGCACTGCGGGCAGTGACGCTGACCGAGCCGCGCGTACAGAATGCGCAGGTAGTCGTAAATCTCCGTGATGGTGCCGACCGTGCTGCGCGGGCTGCGGCTCGTGGTCTTCTGCTCGATGCTGATCGCCGGCGAAAGCCCGGTGACTTGCTCCACCTTTGGCTTCTGCACTTGGCCGAGGAACTGCCGCGCGTAGCTGGAAAGCGATTCGACGTAGCGCCGCTGCCCTTCGGCATAGATCGTATCGAGCGCAAGCGACGACTTGCCCGAACCGGACGGGCCGCAGAACACCGTCATCTGGTCGCGCGGCAACTTCGCGGACACGTTCTTCAGGTTGTGTTGGCACGCACCTTCGACGCACAGGTGCGTGATGTACTCCTGACGGGTGTTTGGTGTTTGGTGTTTGGTGTTTGGTTTCTTCGCCGTTGCTTTCTTCGCGGGGAAAAGCAGGGGCGCGAGCGCCTGCCCGGTGTACGACTCCTTGCACTTCGCAATCGTCTCCGGCGTGCCGGTAGCGACGACTTTCCCGCCGCCCGCGCCGCCGTCCGGCCCCATGTCGATGAGCCAGTCCGCGGTCTTCACCACGTCCAAGTCGTGTTCGATCACGAGGACGGTGTTCCCCTGATCCGCGAACCCGTGCAGCACTTCGAGCAGTTTGCGCACGTCCTCGAAGTGCAACCCGGTGGTGGGTTCGTCCAGAATGTAAAGCGTGCGCCCGGTGCCGCGGCGCACCAGTTCCTTCGCCAGTTTGATGCGCTGCGCCTCGCCGCCGGACAGGGTAGGGGAGGGCTGCCCGAGCTTGATGTAGTCCAAGCCCACGTCGTGCAGGGTTTGGACCATCGCGCGAACCTTCGGGACGTGCTCGAAGTGTTCGAGCGCCTGCGCGACCTCCATCTCGAGCACGTCCTGAATGGTCTTCCCGCGGTACTTCACTTGCAGCGTTTCGCGGTTGAACCGCCGGCCCTCGCACACCGGGCACTGCACCCATACGTCCGCGAGGAAGTCCATTTCGAGCTTGTTCGCGCCGTTGCCCTCGCACGCCTCACACCGGCCGCCGGGCTTGTTGAAGCTGAACCGGCCCGGGGTGTAGCCGCGCACCTTCGCGTCGGCCATCTCCGCGTACAGCGCGCGAATCTCGTCCCACAGTTTGATGTAAGTGGCCGGGTTCGATCGCGGGGTGCGCCCGATGGGCCGCTGGTCGATGTCGATGACCTTGTCGATGTGCTCGAAGCCCTCGATGCGATCGCAGAGTGCCCCGAGCGCGATTTCGGTTGGCACTTCTTCAGCTTCGTCTTGCTCTTCGGTTCTGCGCTCGCCGTTTCGCACCCCGCTTTTCAGCACGTCGTTGATGAGCGACGATTTGCCGCTGCCGCTCACCCCGGTGACGCCCACGAACACGCCGAGCGGGATTTCGACCGTGACACCGTTCAGGTTGTGGTGCCTGGCGTTCACAATGCGGAGTTTCTTGCCATTCGGCGCGCGGCGCTTCTCGGGAACCGCGATCTTCTTCGCACCGGTGAGGTACTGCCCGGTCAGGCTCCGCGGTTCGGCGAACACCTGCGCCGGCGTACCCGCGGCGACGACTTCGCCCCCGCGCACGCCCGGCCCGGGGCCGAAGTCCACGAGGTAGTCGGCCGCGCGCATCGTGTCTTCGTCGTGCTCCACGACGAGCACCGTGTTGCCCATGTCGCGGAGGCGTTCGAGGCTCGCGAGCAGGCGCGCGTTGTCGCGCGGGTGCAAACCGATGCTCGGTTCGTCGAGCACGTACAGCACGCCGACCAACCCGCTGCCGATCTGCGACGCGAGCCGGATGCGCTGCGCCTCCCCACCGCTGAGTGTGGGCGCGGAGCGGTCGAGCGTGAGGTAGTGCAACCCGACGTTCAGCAGGAACCCGAGGCGCGCGCGAATCTCCTTCAGCAGTTCGCCGGCGATCAGTCGCGAGCCGTCGTTAAGCGTCTTCTCGTAGTCGTTGAACCACGGCACCAAGTCGCCGACGCTCGTTCGGCCCACGTCCACCAGCGTCTTGCCGCCGACGCGAACGGATCGCGCCTGCGGGTTCAGGCGCTGGCCGCCGCAGTCCGGGCACCGCACCACGCTCATGTACTTTTCGAGCTGCGCGCGGCGCGGCCCGGCCGCGGTCTTCTTGAACTGCGCCATGAGTTGCGGGACGATGCCTTCCCACTTGCCGCCGTGCTTCCAGACGTGCCCGCCGCGCTTCTTCCACTCCCACACGATGTGCCGGTCGCCGGTGCCGTGCAGCATGAGGTCGCGTTGCGCCTCGGGCACGTCCTTCCACCGCGCTTTCAGGTCCATCTCGATGGCCTTCGCCACACCCTCGAAGATGTGTTTGCGCCAGCGGCCCATTCCCTTCAGCGGACCGACAAGCGGAACCGCACCGTCGTAGAAACTCACGTTCGCATCGGGAACGATCAGTTCCGGGGCGAACGTGAACCGCGTGCCGAGACCGTCGCACGCCGGGCACATGCCGTGCGGGCTGTTGAAGCTGAACAACTGCGGTGACGGCGGTTCGTAGCTCAGGTTACAGTGCGTACAGGCGTAGTGCGCAGACAGCAACACGTCTTCCGGTTCCGCCGGTTCGGGCGCGCCTTCTTCCGCTTCGCGCCGCGCGGTCGTGTCGGGTTCAATGGAGATGATGACGTTGCCTTCGGCCAGCGCGAGCGCCTGCTCGATGGCCTCCGCGACCCGCACGCGGTTCTTCGCGTCCGCCTTCAGGCGGTCCACCACGATCTCGATGGTGTGCTTGATGCGCTTGTCGAGCTTTAGGTCGTCGGTGAGTTTCACCACTTCGCCGTCTACGCGAGCGCGCACGAAGCCGCGCTTAATCATGTCCGCGAAGAAGTCCTTGAACTCGCCCTTCTGCCCGCGCACCACCGGGGCCAGCAGCAAGAACCGCGTCCCTTCGGGGAGCGCGAGCACGCGCCCGATAATCTGCTCGCGGGTTTGGGCCGTGATGGGCCGCTCGCACTTCGGGCAGTGACCTTGCCCCAAGCGCGCGTACAGAACTCGGAGGAAATCGCTGACTTCGGTGATGGTGCCGACCGTGCTGCGCGGGTTGCGGCCGGCGGTCTTCTGTTGGATGCTCACCGCGGGGGAGAGGCCGCCGATGAAGTCCACGTCCGGCTTCGGCAGTTGGCCGAGAAACTGGCGCGCGTAACTGGAAAGCGATTCGACGTAGCGCCGTTGGCCTTCGGCGTAAATCGTATCGAACGCGAGCGACGATTTGCCGCTCCCGCTGACGCCGGTGAACACGATGAGCTTGTTGCGCGGCAGTTCGAGGTTCACGCCGCGCAGGTTGTGCTCGCGCGCGCCGCGCACGACTATGCTCTGGGTGTCCATGAGCGCGAGAGCCTCCTGCCGGGCGGCGCGACGGTACGTGTCGAAGGGTACAGATGGCTACTATAGTGCGAGCGGACGGCGAAGGATAGGCGAACCGCGAAACCGGCACAGAGTTCACATTCCGCGTGCGGCGGCCCGGCGGCGCGGTATCATTGCGGCACATGCGAAGTTTTTCAGCACGACGCGGGAACTTCGACGCCCGCCATACGTCCAACACCGGTAGAAGGTCGTGAACGACGACGATCGCCGGCTCATCGCGGACTGTCTGGGCGGCAAGCGGGATGCCTTCGGTGAGTTGGTATCCCGATACCAGACAAGGCTTTACAACGCCGCGCTGCGACTGGTCCACAGCCCCGACGATGCCGCTGATGTCGTTCAGGACGCGTTCCTGAGCGCGTATCAGGCGTTGCACACGTTTAAGGGAGACGCGGAGTTTTTCACGTGGCTCTACCGGATCACCTTCAACGCCGCGATCAGTTTGAAGCGGAAGAAGCGCCCGGTGATTAGCCTCGACGCGAACGCCCAAGACAGCGGGTTCGAACCGGACGATTCTTCCGATTATGTGAAGCCGGGCGCGGCGCTGGAGCGCACCGAGGACGAGCGGCGGCTGAGTGCGGCGATCGCGAAGCTCTCGGCGGAACACCGCGAAGTGCTGTTGATGAAGGACATCGACGGCCTGAAGTACGAAGACATCGCCGAAGTGCTCGGCGTGCCGATCGGGACGATCCGCAGCCGGTTGCACCGGGCGCGGTTGGAACTGCGAGACTTGCTCGTTCCTCTGGAAGAGCGACCCGGAGCGCCGACCAACGGCGACCCGCTGACCGGAGACCAAAGCGGGTCGGGGGTGATTCCCCAACCGCGCCGCGCGCGGCGCGATTGAGACACACGCCAATGCTGTCACCGAGCCAAATCGAACTGATCGCGGACGCGGTGGACGGGGAACTGTCCGCCGAGGGGAAGCGCGCCGCCAAGCGGCTGCTCGAAACGTCGCCCGAAGCGCTCGCGCTCTACAAGAAACTGAAGGCCGACCGCGACCGCGTGCGGGCGCTTCCCCAATCCCAACCCCCGGCGCATCTCGCCGCCCGCGTGATGGCGCGCGTGGCCGCAGAACCGGCACGGCACACAGAACCCGCGCGTTCGCGCCACCGGAAGCGCGTTTCGGTGTTCGGCCTCGTCGCCCTTGCCGCGAGTCTGTTCGTCGCGATCACTGCCGCGTCGTTCGCTTTCTGGAAGGGGCGCGGCGCGAACGGCGACGTGGCGCAAGCGGCCCCGTGGGCGCGGGAACTGCCCGCGAACCACGACGCGCCGGTCACGGTGCCGTCGCCGACCGAAACCGCGCCGCCCAGTCGCGTGCCTTTGGACCCGTTCGCGGTCGCTCACGCCGACGTGTCGCCGGTCCCGCGCGCGAGCGATGCGGCCGGCCCTTCGAGCGTCGCGGTCGCGCCGACCCCGCGGCCCGTCGTCAGCGACTTCAACGCCGCGCCGCTGCTCACCCACCTGAAACCGTTCGATCTGATCCAAGCTCGCGTGCCGTTCCTGCACCCGGTCGCCGAGATGAACCGCGAAGACACGCGCCAAGAACTGCTCGACGAACTGGCCCGTGACCCGGCGTTTCGCTTCGACCTGTTCGTGCGCGACGCGCAGCGCGGCACCGACGCGTTCCGCAACGCCGCGAAAGCCGCCGGGCTAAATGTGTACGCCGACGCCGCTACGCTCGAGCGCCTCAAGAAGCGCCAAACTTCCACGGTGGTGATTTACACCGAAAGCCTGACCGCGACCCAACTCGCGGCGCTGTTCGACGCGCTGGCAACCGAGGACATGAAGTTCTCGCCGCGGGTGTGCGATTCGCTGCACGCGGTGCCCGCTTCGCCCGTCGACGAAAAAGAACTGAAGGCCGTGTTGGGAGTTGACGTTGGCGTGTTCAAACGCCCCGTCGGAGCGACCGGCGGAGTGGGGCAGGGGACCGGCAGCAAATCCGGCGCGCAGCCCGTGAGCGCCGGCACCATCGATCAAGTAACCAAAGCGCTAACTACGCCCCCGGCGGAGAAGTGCGCCGTACTGCTGTCGTGGCAGGGCACCCGCACGCCGCCGGCGGTGTCCGCAGAACTCAAGAGCTACCTCGCCAAGCGCGGCGACCGCAAGTCGAACGCGGTCCCGGCCCTCATCGTCATCCGCACCGCGAACTGAACGCACAGTTCAAGAGTTTTCGACGGGATTACCGGACGAAGAGGATACAGATAGAAACACCACAGTGATTTTCTGTCTGTATCCTCTTCGTCCGGTAATCCCGTCGAAAACTCTTCTCATACCAAATCGGGTGGATTCGTAACTGTAGCCGGCCTCTGTGAGGCCGGAGCTACCTTCGTCGTACAGCACCGGGGTCACGGACCCCGGCTACAGAACGGAAACGAATCAACCAGACTTGGTATCACATCTTGCCCGTAACCCCTTCGTAACGCCGCGCGGCGATCCAATCGCTTTTCCTATCGGCCTCGTCATAATGGCAGGCGCAACGGCCGATGCCGTGACGTTCACACGTTTCGAGGTGCGATATGCTGCGGTTCTCTCTCCCCGCGCTGGTCCTCGCGGTCGCAACCGCGAGCACCGCGAATGCCGCCGGATTGCTGATTCCCGAAGACAAGAAACTCCCGCCGCTCGCGATGGTCAACCACAAGGTAGTTGTGACCATCGACGAGCAAGTCGCGATCACCACAGTGGAACAGACGTTCCGCAACCACACCGACCGCAACCTCGAAGCGACGTACCTGTTCCCCGTGCCGAAGGGCGCGAGCGTGGACAAGTTCACGATGTGGGTGGACGGCAAAGAACTCGGGGGCGAACTGCTCGACGCTAAACACGCGCACTCGGTTTACACCGAGATCGTGCGCCGCACCCAAGACCCCGGACTGCTCGAATACCTCGGCAGCAGCCTGATGAAGCTCCGCGTGTTCCCGATTCTGCCGAAGAGCGACCAGAAGTTGAAGATCAGCTACAAGTTCGTCGCGCCGAAAGACGGGAGCGTGATCGAGTACGTCTACCCCCTGAAGACCGACGGGAAGGCGACGCGGACGCTCGAAGAGTTCTCGGTGGCCGTGAACATCAAGTCGCGCAACACCGTGCAGAACGTGTACAGCCCGACGCACGCGATCACAACGGCCCGCAAGAGTGACAAGGAAGTGAACGTGACCTTCGAGCGCAACCAAGCGCTGCTCGACAAAGACTTCACGCTCTACTACGGGTTCGGTGACAAGGACATCGGCCTCACGCCGCTGCTCTCGAAGCCCGTCGCGGTCGAAGACGGGTACTTCATGTTCCTCGTTTCTCCGCAGGTCGAAGCCGAGAAGAAGCGCGTCCCGCGCGACCTCGTTTTGGTGCTCGACACGTCGAGTAGCATGAGCGACATCAAGATGCAGCAGGCGAAGAAGGCGCTCAAGTATTGCCTGTCGCAACTCAAGCCGGAAGACCGGTTCAACGTGGTGAAGTTCAGCACGACCGTAACGCCGTTCCGCGACAAACTCGTGGACGCGAGCAAGGACTACCTCGAAGCCGCGACCAAATGGATCGACGGGTTGAAGACCAGCGGCGGCACCGCGATTCTGCCGGCGCTGGAAGACGCCCTCGCGTTGCGCGGCACCGACGACGCGCGGCCGTTCACGATGGTGTTCTTTACCGACGGCCAACCGACCGTGGACGAAACCAACCCCGACCGCATCGTCAAGAAAGTGCTCGACAAGAACAGCGGGAACACTCGCATCTTCACCTTCGGCGTGGGCGACGACGTGAACGCCGCCATGCTCGACCAACTCGCGGACGCGACCCGCGCCGTTAGCACTTATGTGCGCGAAGCGGAAGACATCGGCACGAAGGTGGCCGGGCTGTACGGCAAGATCAGCAACCCGATTCTCACCGACCTGAAGCTCACCGCGACCGCGAACGTGCAGATTCACGAGATGTACCCGCCGAAGCTGCCGGACCTGTTCCAAGGCAACCAACTGGTGGTGATCGGGCGCTACACCGGCAACGGGCACAGCGCCATCAAGCTCACCGGGATGATCGGTAAGGAGAAGCAGGAGTTCGTGTACGAGCTGAACTTCCCCGAAAAGACCTCCGGCGAGAGCAACAAAGAGTTCGTGGAACCGTTGTGGGCGCGCCGCAAGGTGGGCTACCTGCTCGACCAGATTCGCGTGAACGGCGAGAAGAAGGAACTGATCGACGAAGTAGTGGTGCTCGCGAAGAAGCACGGGATCGCGACGCCGTACACGAGCTACCTCGTGGTGCCGGACAGCGTGATGCCGGTCGTTCCGCCGACGCGCCCCGGCG
>JALHNS010000044.1 GCA_022843445.1 Gemmata sp. | reverse complement strand
GCCAGAGCGTCGTCTTGCGTCCGCCACCGGGCTGCATCGCGCGCAGGTCCTCGGCTGTGAGCAGGCCGGCGGCGATCATTTCCTTTTCCACCGGCCCGTCCGGATTGGGAACTTCCCCAAAACTCAGTGTCTTGAGACTTTTGCAACCAGCCAGGTGCGCCACTCCCTTGTCCGTGACGCCCGACCCGCCGATCCACACCCACTCCAGGTTGGGCATCTCGCCAATGTGCTTGAGTCCCTTGTCCGTGAGTCGTTCGGGGTGCGGATCGCGCCCTTGTCGTCGTTTCCGGGCAGCGTGATGGTGTAGTCGCTGCCCTTCACGACGAGTTTCATGCCCACGAAGTCTTCGATGTGATCGCGGGCGGCGAGCGTGGCAGCGCGGATGTTCCAAGTGCCTTGGAGCGCCTTCAGGTCGCCCGCGGGTTCGTCAGCCGCGAGCGCAGCGGACGCGAGAAGTGCGAATAGTGCGCGGCGCATGGGTTACGCCCCCAACACGACCATGTGTTGACGAATCCAGTCCGTAAGTTGGTCGCGCGTCATCTCACCGGCTGCCACAGCCAAGATAGCCCGTTCGCCCTCGTCGGCGCTGACGACAAGTGCGCGGCCGTTGATGCGGAGGAACACGTCCATCGCGCTGAACCCGACGCGCTTGTTCCCGTCACAGAAGCCGTGGTTCTTGACAAGTGAGAAGCCAAGCGCCGACGCCATCGCCGGCAACGTGCGGTTGAGGTAGTGGCCGCCGAAGGAGGCTTGCGGTTGGTACACAGCGGAAGCAATCAGTCCGAGATCGAGTACGCCCGGTTCGCCACCGTGTGCGCGAATACCTTCGGCGTGGATCGTCAACACCTGTTCGAGGGTGAGGAACGTGATGTTGTCCTCACCCGAGTAAATGGCGACCATTGCCGGGCCTCACTTTGCCAAGCGGCGCAGCAGTTCCTCGTTCGCCTTCATGCTCTCGGCAACGGCGGTGTCGAACGACTGGCCTTTCGGCTTCGGGTCGGTGGCGAACAGTTCGCGCGAGACGATTTCCGTCGCGAGTTGCTCGGGCGTGAGACCGAGGGCGGCGGCGCGCTCTTGGAGCGCCGTGAAACCGGTTTCGTCGATCGTAATCGAGAGCGTCATATGTCACCCCTTCTGGCTGTAAATCAGCGCGAGCGCGTCTTGCAGTGTGCCGAACGGCTTCCCACATGTTAGCAGACCGTCCAACCGCGACCGCGCCTCAATCGGGCTGTGCCCCAACCCCATCAGCGCCTGATACACGTCCTCGATCAGCGCGCCGTCGGCCGGGGTGACGTTCGCCACGGGTTCCGGTTCGCCCTTCTTCGCGCTGCCCTTTGCCTTCTTCTCCGTCGGCGGCGCGTCAGGCGGCAACTCCGGCGACTTCACCATCGTGTACGCCGTGACCTTTTTCTTCAGCGTCGTCACGATTTGCTCCGCGGTCGCCGCTCCGATGCCGGGGAGCGTGGAGAGCCAGCGCGCGTCTTGGCGCAGGATCGCGTCCGCGATCTCCTTCACCGGGCGCGCCATCGCCTTCAGCGCCTTTTTCGCGCCGATCTTATCGACGGTGCAGAACAGGTCGAAGAACTCCAACTCGGCTTCGGTGAGGAACCCGATGAGCCGCGGGATGAAGCGGCTGCCGGTGTTGTTCCCCTCGAAGTATTGGAAGACGTGGAACGTGATCTCTTGGTTCACGCGCATTTGCACGACGCGCCGAACGGATTCCGACACCGACAGGCCGTATTCGATCGGCCCGACCTGAAGCCGCACCTCGTCGTCCAGCACGCGGTTTAGCGTGCCGGTCATTTTGGTAATCATGCCGATTCGCTCTGCGGTTCGGGTTCGTTCAGGTCGTCGGGGTCGTCGCCGAGCAGCGCTTTCAGGTTCACGCCGGTGAACGTCGCGCCGCGGGCACCGCCCATGATGCCGCTGCCGCTGGCGAAGTAGTGGCACAGCGCGATGCCGAGCGCGTCGGCCACGTCGTGCGGTTCGGGCGGCCCCGCGAGGCCGAGTTCCCGCGCGATGGCGTGCTGCATCTGCTCTTTGCTCGCGCGCCCGCTGCCCGTCACCACCTTCTTCACCTTTGTGGCGGCGTAACTGAACACCGGGACGCCGCGCTGCGCGCCCGCGAGCAGGTACACGCCGCGCGCGTGCGCCATCAGAATCGCGGTTCGCGGGTGGTCGTAGTGCGCGTACAGTTGCTCGACCGCGAGCGCCGCGGGCTTCCACTGGTCCAGCACTTCGACGAGGCCATCGTAAAGCGCTTTCACGCGCTGTGCCATGTCCGCAGGATCGCGCCTGTCGGCGGAGCGGATGACGCCGGCCTCCGCGACGCGCGCGCCGCGGTCGGTGATTTCGAGGACGCCGTACCCGGTGGTTTGCAGCCCCGGGTCGAGGCCGAGGATGCGACGGGGCGCGGCGCTGGAGGGCGCGGTCATGGGAACGCTTCCGGGAGTGTGATACTCCGCAAATAGCCGACGCGCACCGCGAACAGAAGGTCGGCAGGCCACAGTTCCCCGCCGCGGTTCACCCCACGCGCCACGTTGTGCCGGTGGCGCGGTCTTCGAGGGTCACGCCGAGTTCGCCGAGCCGCTTGCGAATCAGGTCGGTCTGGTCGAACAGCGGCTTCTTCAGCGGGTTGTCCTTCGCCGCTTCCTTCGCAATACCGCGCAGGTTCCCGCGCAGGTCGAGTAGGAGCTGCATCAGCCCGGATACCAGCTCGTTTCCGCCACCGATTTCCTTTTTGGCCGGCGGTTCGAGGAACAGCCCCAAGACCGAGCACATTTCGCGCAGTGCCGCCACCCCGCGACCGAACGACAACACGTTTTCCATGTTCCGTTCGCCTGTTTCCAAACCGCTCTTGTCCGCGAACTTGTTGAGCAGCGAAACGAGTTCGTACAGCACGCCCACCGCGCCGCCGGTGTTGAAGTCGTCCTCCATGTACTCGTGGAACCGCTTCCACAAGTCCGGCATCGCCTTCGCGAGGTCCGCGTACGGCCAGCCCTTCGCAAGGTCCGCCGCCGGTGCCCAGCGCTCGCTCATCCGCGCCGGAAGTGTGTAGAAGCTTTCGCCGCGCACGCGCTCGTACCGCTCGAAGAAGCGGTAGAAACTCTGCACCGACTCTGCGGCTTCCACAAGCCCGTTCGGGATCGGCGTACTCGGGTTCTTCCAGTCCCAGATGCCGAGATCGATGGGCGTGCGGTAGTGCGACTTCAGCACGAAGAATCGCAACACTTCGCCCGAAACGTGTTGTGTCGCGGTGGCAACGTTCAGCACGTTGCCCTCTGAGCCGGCCATCTTGGTCGGCTTGCCGTCTTTGTCGCGCAGTTGAAGCAGCCCGTTGTGCATCCACACGCGCGCGAAGGCTTTACCGGTCCAGCTTTCGCTTTGGGCCAGTTCGTTCTCGTGGTGCGGGAACTGCAAGTCCAAGCCGCCACCGTGGATGTCGAGCGTTTCGCCCAACTCCTTGATCGCCATGCAGGTGCACTCGATGTGCCACCCGGGGCGGCCGCGCCCGCACTTGAAGGGGCTGGCGAACTGCACCTCTTCCGGCTCGCCCGGCTTGCTCTTCCACAGCGCGAAGTCGCCGGGGTTGCGCTTCTTGGGGTTCGGTTCGAGCCGCGCGCCCGCTTCCATCTGTTCTGGGTCGCGGTTCGTGAGCTTGCCGTAGTCGTCGTCCTTGCTCACGTCGAAGTAGACGCCGTCGTCCACCTCGTAGGCGATGTCCTTCTTGATGAGATCGTTGATTACATCGATCATCCCGCCGATGTGCTGCGTCGCGCGCGGGAAGTGGTCGATGCCCGCGGGCGATTCGACGGCGATGTTCAGCGCCTTCAGGCACTCGAAGTAGTCCGCGGTCATCTTCTCCGCGAGCGCCGGAACTGTGGTGTTCAGTTCCTTCGCGCGGTTGATGAGCTTGTCGTCCACATCCGTGATGTTGACGATCCACTTCACCTTGTAGCCGAGGTACGTGAGGTACCGCTTCACGGTGTCGAAGATGACCGGGCCGACCATGTGCCCGATGTGGCTCGGCTTGTAGACCGTCGGCCCGCACACGTACATCGTGACGGTTTCGCCCGGCTGCTTGTGGAACGGCTCCTTCTTGCGGGTCAGCGTCGAATAGACTTGCAAAGCCATTGCCAGAAATCCTTTCACCGCAGAGACCGCGGAGACCGCAGAGGGAAGGCAGAGAGAGTTTTTCAAACTCGGACTTACTCTGCGTTCTCTGTGGTCTCCGCGGTGAATCATGCTTTCTCAATAAGAACGACCGCGTGCGCGCCGATGGCCTCGCCGCGCCCGATGTGGCCCACCTTCTCCCCGGTCTTCGCTTTCACGTTCACGCAGTCCGCGGGCAGGCTCAGCAGGTGCGCGAGGCTGTCGCGAATCGCGGCCTTCACCGGGCCGAGTTTCGGCTCCTGCGCGAACACCGTCACGTCCAAGTTGACCGGTTTCCAGCCCTTGAGGTTCAGCCGTTCGAGCGCCGCGCGGAGGAAAATGCGCGAGTCCGCGCCCTTCCACTGCGGGTCGGTGTCGGGGAAGGCGTCGCCGATGTCGCCGAGGCCGGCCGCGCCGAGGAGCGCGTCGGTGACCGCGTGCAGCACCGCGTCCGCGTCGGAGTGACCGACGAGACCCTTCGTGTGGCGAACGGCGACGCCGCCGAGAACCAGCGGGTAGCCCTCCGCGAGCCGGTGCGTGTCGTGGCCGCTGCCGACGCGAATCAACGCTTTCCCTCGCGCGGGTGAGTGCTGCTGGGATTTTAGTCGCCGATCGGGAAACGGCACAACGCCAATGGGAACGGCCCGGCCGAAGGCCGGGCCGTTCGCGCTTCGGGCCGCGCCGCTCACTGCGAAAAGTACGTGTACAGCGAGAGGACGAGTGAGGCCAGCATCAGCACCCACGCGACCCGCAACAGCAGCAGGTAGCGGCGCTGGCGCGCTTCGAGCAGCGCGAGCCGCTCTTCCAGCAGCGCGATCTGCGCGCGGATGACGGCCGTTTCCGCGGCCCGCTCGCGCATGCTCGCGCTGAGCTGGTCGATCTGCGCTTCGAGCCGGCAGATTTCGATGCGCAACTCGCGCACGATCGGGTCGGTGTCTTCGATGTCGTCGCGGTCCTCGAAATCGCTGTCGTCGTCGTCGTCGTGCATGGTGGCTCCCGCTTAGCCGCCGATGGTGTGCATGGTCCGGTCCGGTTTCACGAACGAAGCCGCGTTGATCTCGTGCCCTTCCCACTTGGCCCAAACGGTGGCGCGGAGCGCGTCAGCGAGGTCCGCCTCGCGCACGGCGGGCCGCAACAGCCCCTTCACGTCGGTCTCGTTCAGCGCGAACAGGCAGTTGCGCAGTTTGCCGTCGGCCGTGAGCCGCAGCCGGTTGCACGACCGGCAGAACGGGCGCGACACCGACGCGATCACGCCCACGGTTCCGCGCCCGTCGGCGTATGCGAACTCCAGCGCCGGGTTCGACGGGTCGCCGTTCGCGGGCACCAGCGCGCCGACCGCGCGCGCGACCGTCGCGAGCAGTTCGCTCGGCGGCACGCACTTGTCGCGCTCCCACGGCTCGGCGCCGATGGGCATGTACTCGATGAACCGCAGCTCGAACCCGTGGTCGCGGCAGTACCGGGCGAGCGGCACCGCGTCGTGCTCGATGAACCCGCGCACCGCGACCGCGTTCACCTTGATCGGGGCGAACCCGGCGCGCTTCGCTTCGGCCAACCCCTCGAGCACCTGCGGCAGGCCGGCGCGGCGCGCCAGCGCGAAGAAGCGCCCCTCGTCCAACGTGTCGAGCGAGACGTTCAGCCGCCGCAGCCCGGCCGCGAACAACTCGCGCGCGTGCTCCGCGAGCAGCACGCCGTTCGTGGTGAGGCCGATGTCCTCGATCCCCGGCACCGCGACCAGCATCCGCACCAGTTTGTGCAGCTCTTTGCGCATCAGCGGTTCGCCGCCGGTGAGCCGCACTTTGTTCACGCCCAGCTTCGCCGCGACGCGCACCACCGCCGCGAGTTCCTCGAACGTGAGCAGTTCCGACTTGTCGCGGAAGGTCACGTCTTCGGGCATGCAGTAGGTGCAGCGCAGGTTGCACCGGTCGGTGACCGACACGCGCAGGTTGTTGTGGCGGCGGCCGAACGTGTCAACGAGCGCGGAAGTGGGAGCGCGGAGCGCGGAACCGAACGCCGCAGGCGCGCCCGCGAGCGGCAGCGGCACGCGCATTCCGAGTTCTTCGTTCCGCACTCCGCGCTCCACGTTCCCGGCTCCGCAAAGTAGTAGGCACGCTCCGCGTGCCGTGTGTTCGGGCCGCGTCAGTTCAGCGACTGCGCGCTGTGCTCTCCGCGCTCCACAGCGACGGCACGCGGAGCGTGCCTACTACGATGACGATTCAGGTGTTCCACGTCTTGATGGCCGGTTCGGCGAGGTTGTGGTGGTTGAAGCTCAGGACGCTGAGCGTCGCGGTGCCGAGCAACATGCAGGTCGCCAGTTGGATCGGGTACTCGATCCACCGGGCCGCGATCACGCGCAGGATGTGCCCGTGCGCGAAGCAGATGACGTTCCCGGTTAGCCCCTTGAGCTTCTTGACCAGCGCGTCGGCCCGCGCGGTCACCTGCTCCGGACTTTCGCCGCCGGGCGCGCCGTCGCGGAACAGGTTCCAGCCCGGCCGGATCTTGGCGATTTCGCTGCTCTTCAGCCCCTCGTGCTGGCCGTAGTCCCACTCGTACAGCCCTTCGTCCAGCACCGGGTTGGGGAACCCGGCGAGGTCCGCGGTGTGCCGCGCGCGCGTCAGCGGGCTGCTGAACACGTGCGCGAAGGTGGTGCCCGCGAGGCGCGCCTTTAGTTGTTTGGCGATTTCGATGCCGTTGGCGGTGAGCGGCAGGTCGGTGCGGCCGGTGTGCTGGCCGGACTTCGACCACTCGGTTTCGCCGTGGCGCGCGAGGTACACGGTGGGCAGATCGCTCATGGTCACGTCGCTCCGGGTTTGGCGGACTGGTGAACCCACTCCCCGGTTCCGTCCGGGCCGTTTTCCTTCTTCCAGATCGGCACGAGTTCTTTGAGCGCATCGACCGCGAACCGCAGGGCGTCGAACGCTTCGGCGCGGTGCGGGCAGCTCACGACCACCGCGACGCTCACGTCGCCGACCGCGAGCCGGCCGAGCCGGTGAACCATGAGTACCTCGCGCACCGGCCACCGCGCGCGGACGGTGGCTTCGATCTCCGCGAGTTTCTTCTCCGCCATCGGCGCGTACGCGTCGTAGTCGAGGAACACGGTGACGTGTTCGCCGGTGAGGTCGCGTACGGTGCCGAGGAACAGCGCGACCGCCCCGCAGTGCGGGTGCCGCGCCTCGTTCGTGAGCGCGGCGAAGTCGATGGCGTCGCGCGTGAGCCGGACCATGCCGACAGTATACCGCTTTTTCCAATGTAGTAGGCACGCTCCGCGTGCCGTGTGTTCGGGCCGCACCAGTTATCCGCATTTGCGCTTGACTGATCGCGCACCGCAGAACGGCACGCGGAGCGTGCCTGCTACTATCCGCCGCTGACGGGCGGAATCACCGCGACTTCGTCCCCTTCGCGCACCGCGCGCGCATCCTCGGCGTACTCGTGGTTCACGGCGATCGCACTGCGCGCCAGCAGCGCCGCGGGCAGCACGCGCGCGAGCTCCGCACGCAGGTCGCGCACGGTCGCGCCCGCTGGCAGGTTCACGTCCACACTCGGCCCCGCGGCGTCGCGGAGCGCGGCGAACAGCAGCACGCGCACGGTCAGTCGCTCACCAGTTGGCCCAGCGGCTGGCCCAGCCGCGCGTCGAGGTCCGGCAACAGCCCGTAAGCGTAAGCCAAATATTGCACCGGGTGAAGGGTCCGCTTGCCGGTTCCTTCCTGCATCTGAATTCGGCACGCACTACATTCGGTCGAACCGAGGAGCACCCGCGGGCGGTCCAGTTCGGCGAACATGGCGCGCCCGGCGGCGAGCGAGTCGGCGTAGCGGTCGGCGCGCAGGCCCCACGTGCCGCCCATACCGGAGCACCCGGCGTCGATGGTGTGAACGCGCACGCCCGGAATCAGTTCGAGCAGGTCCAGCCCGCGGATCGCGCCGCGCAGGGCCTTCTGGTGGCACGGAACGTGGTGCCCCAGCGCGAGGTCGAGCCGCTTGAAGTCCGTGCGCAGTTTCTTCGCGGTGCGCAACTCGCCGAGGTACGTCATCAGTTCCACGCTGTGGGCCGCGACCGCTTGAGCGTCCGGGTCGTTGAGCAGCGTGAGGTAGTCTTGGGTGAGCATCAGCGCGGAGGTGGGTTCGAGGCACGCGATGCGGAACCCTTCGCGCGTGAGGTCCGCGAGCGCGCGCACGTTGCGCACCGCGGCGTCGCGGGCCGCGTCGAGGTCGCCTTGCGCGAGCGCCGCGGCCCCGCTGCCGCGCTGCCGCGGGGGCACGTACACCTCGATTCCGTTGTGCTGCAGCACCGCGACGGCGGCTTCGCCGATACTCGGGTCGTTGTACGCCGCGAACACGTCCACGAAGAGCGCTACACGCGCGGCGTCCCCTCTCCCGGAAGACGCCGCGCGTTTTTTGTGCAGCCCGAGGCCGCGCGACCGTCGGAAGAAGTTGCGCAGTGCGAACGCCGGCAGCAGGCGCTTGCGCGAGAGGCCGAACAGCTTCTCCGCGAGCCACCGCGGTCCGCGGCGCGCGAGCAGCATGTTCACGAGGGGCGCGAAGTTGCTGCCCAGTGCCGCGAACCCTTCGGCCCGCGCGAGGAACCAGTCCGCGCGGTCGAGGCCGTGCTCCGCGTGGTGCCGGGCCTTCGCTTCGAGCATCAGGTTCGGCACGTCCACTTTGGACGGGCACTCGTCGCGGCACTGCTTGCAGTTCAGGCACCGCCCGGCGGCGGCGCTCAACTCGTCTGGCGGAACGCCTTCGCCGGCGCGCAGCGCGTTCAGCATGCCCCGGGGCGAATCGCCCTCGTTGCCGGTCGCCCGGAACGCCGGGCACATGCGCGCCGGCGCGGCGCGCGTCCGGCAATCGCCGCACCCGTGGCACCGCTCCGTTTCCGCCCCCGGCGCGCCCTTCCACACCAGCAGCGGCACCCGCGCGCCGTTGCCCTCACTGTCCCCCGTCCCCCGTCCCCTGTCCCCTGTTCGTAAGGGCCACGCCTCGCGGCTCGGGTCCGGGCCGACGATCTTGCCGGGGTTCAGAATGCCCTTAGGGTCGAACACGCGCTTGAGTTCGCGGAACACCGGGAACAGCGGGCCGTACTGCCGTTCCACCCACGGCGTGCGCGCGAGACCGGTGCCGTGCTGCGTGCTCACCGTGCCGCCGAGTTCGAGGGCGAGCGCGTGAACCGCTTCCGCGAGGGGCCACAGCTTCGCGCGGTCGGCCGGGTCGTTCGGGTTCAGCAGCGGGCGCGTGTGAACTTGACCGGTGAGCGCGTGAATGAGGAACGACGCGCTCACCTCGGACCGCCGCAGGAGCTCTTGCACGCGGCCGAGAAACTCCGGCACCGCGTCGGCCGGCACCCCCACGTCTTCCACGAGCGCGAGCGGGCGGGGTCCGCCGGCGCTGAAGAGGCCCGATACGGCCGCCGCCCGCGCCGCCCGCACTTCCGCGACGCCTTCCGGGGCGCACGTCGGCTCCGAGAGCACCCGCAGGATGTGTTCGCGGCGGAGCGCTTCGACCGCGCCCCACGCGCGCTCGGTCGCCTCGCGCTCGGTGTCCGCTTCGAACGCCACGACCAGCGCCGCACCGACACTCAGCAACCCGGCGGCGCGGGTGGAACCGACCAGCCGCCGGTCCAGAAGGTCGGCGCTGACGGGGTGGTGCGCGCGGAGCGCCAGCCCGGCGCGGACGGCGGCTTCCAGCGTGGGGAAGCCCAACAGCGCGAGTGCCGTTCCGCCCGCAACGGGGATCGTGCGCAGCGTCGCTTCGGTTACGATTGCGAGCGTGCCCTCGGAGCCGACGAGCAGCTTCGCCAGATTGACTTCGCCGCCCGCGCCGAGCACGCCGTGCAGTTGGTACCCGCACCGGTCGAAGGGCGTGCGCGTGCGCGTCAGCGCGATGCGCTCCGCGTTCGCGCGCAAGAGCGCGGCGACGGACGCGGTGATCGCGCGCGTGCGGGCGACGGTTTCACCTACCCCCCCCGGCCCCCCCTCCCTAAAGGGAAGGGGGGAGATAGAGCCAGTCGTCTCGCCGCGCTCGGCGTCCGAAAAATCAGCGCCTTGCTCGTCGAGCGCAGCGAGACGACTCTCTCCCCTTCCCTTTAGGGAGGGGGGGCCGGGGGGGGTAGGTTGGCTTCCCACCGCACCCATTTCCCCCGAATCCCACACCACACCCAGCCCGCTCACGTGGTCGCGGGTGTAGCCGTGGGCGAAGGCGTTCCCGCCGCTCGCGTTCGTGGCGATCATCCCGCCCACGGTGCAGGTGTGCGCGCTCGCCGGGTCCGGGGCGAACCGGCGGCCGTGCTTCGCCAGTTCCGCGTTCAGGTCGCTCAGCACCACCCCGGCCTGCACGGTCACGGTATCGGCACCGATGTGCAGCACGCGGCGGAAGTGCGCGCTCAGGTCGAGCACGACCGCGGGCCCGAGCGCTTCGCCGGCCAGCCCGGTGCCCGCGCCCCGCGGGATCAGTGGCACGTTGTGCCCGTGGCAGTAGCGCGCCAGTTCGCCCACGCTCTCGGCGTCTTCGGGCACCGCGACCGCGAGCGGTTCGATCTGGAACAGGCTCGCGTCGGTGGAGTATCGGCCGCGCGTAAGGCGGTCGAAGTGCAACCGGCCGCGGAACCGGCCGCGCAGGTCGTCGGTGAGTTGCTTCTCGTCCAGCACGCGAAGTTCCAAGTTCCAGCAGTTCCATGTTCCACGGTACAGCGTACCCGCGGCGCGCCTGCTTGGAACTCTGGAACTTTGGAACTTGGAACTTGCCCTACTTCCCGAACACGAGCGCCATCAGTTCGGCGCGGGTCGCGGGGTCTTTGAGGAACCCGCCGCGCATCGAGCTGGTAATGGTCATCGTGCCCGGTTTGCGCACCCCGCGAATGCTCATGCAGGTGTGCGCGGCCTCGATGATGACGCCCACGCCGCGGGCGTGCAGGTGCGTCATAATCAGGTCCGCGATCTCTTCGGTCATGCGCTCTTGAACTTGCGGCCGCTTCGCCACGGCATCGACCACGCGCGCGAGTTTGGAAAGGCCCACGATCTTCCCATTCGGCAGGTAGGCGATGTGCGCCTTGCCCATGAACGGCAGCAAGTGGTGTTCGCAGCACGAAGCGAACTCGATGTCCTTCACGAGCACCATTTCGTCGTGCTTCTGCGTGAAGGTCTTTTGCAGGTACACGGCCGGGTCGGTTTGCAGGCCGGCGAAAATCTCCGCGTACATGCGCGCGACGCGGTCGGGCGTTTCCTGCAAGCCCTCGCGGTCCGGGTCTTCGCCCACCGCGACGAGGATGTCGCGCACGGCGCGGCGCAGTTTCGCGTGATCGACCTTCAGCGGAACCAGATTGCTCGACGGCGCGGGCGCGTCGTCGTCGTGCGGGTTCGGGGTGCGAACGACGTGCGGCAAGGTGCGGCTCCGGGGGCGCGACTTCGGGAGAGATGCGTATTGTACGCGCGTTGCGCCGCGGGCGCGCCGCTGCGTAGAATACAGCGAATCCCGGCCGCGCCTCTCTCTCCCGTCTCGCGGCCGATATATGGAGTCCGCAAATGGCCCTCACCGCGCAACAGATCGCCGAGCAGCGCAAGGACGTCGAAGAACTCATCGCGGGGTCCGATGTGGGCTTCGCGAAGGCCCTGTACTTCGGGCGCTTCAAGAGCGAATGGCTCTTCCCGTACCCGGTGCTGCCGGCCGATAAGCAGAAGGCGTCCGACGAAATGGCCGCGAAGGTGCGCGCCTACGCCGACGCGCACATCGACCACATGCAGATCGACCGCGACGCCCGCATCCCGGATTCCGTGGTGAAGGGCCTCGCGGACATCGGGCTGTACAAGCTCACCATTCCCACCGAGTACGGCGGCCTCGGCTTCGGGCAGCAACAGTACCTCCCGTGCATGGAGATCCTCGGCGGGCACGACGCCAGCGTCGCGGTGTTCGTGAACGCGCACCACAGCATCGGCGTGCGCGCGCTGTGCTTGTTCGGAAGCAAAGACCAGCAGGCGAAGTGGCTGCCGGGCCTCTACGACGGCTCCAAACTGTGCGCCTTCGCGCTCACCGAACCGGAAGCCGGGTCCGACGCCGGCAACGTGCAGACCACCGCGACGCCCACCGACGACGGTAGCGCGTTCATCCTGAACGGCACCAAGCACTACATCACGAACGGCGGCATCGCGCAAATTCTCACCGTGATGGCCCGCACGCCGGATTCCAAGAACCCGAAGGGCAAAGTGACGGCGTTCCTCGTGACGCCGGACATGCCGGGGTTCGAGGTGATCGAGGCGCGCGCCCCGAAGTGCGGCATTCGTGGCACCGCGACCGGCAAGATGCGGTTCACGAACATGCGCGTGCCGAAGGAGAACGTCCTCGGCGAGATGGGCCGCGGGTTGCAAACGGCGCTCACCGTGCTGAACTACGGCCGCGTGACGTTCGGCGCGACTTGCACCGGGCACGCGAAGGTGTGCCTGAAGGCGATGACCGAGCACGCCAAGAAGCGCGTGCAGTTCCAGCAGACGCTCGCCGAGTTCCAACTGGTGCAGAAGAAGATCGCGTTCGCGGCGGCGCACGCCTACGCGATGGAAGCGGCGACCACCGAGTGCGCCGCGTTCATCGACAAGGGCGCACCGGACTACATGCTCGAAACCGCGATCCTAAAGGTGTTCTCGACGGAACACCTGTGGACGATCGTAAACGACACACTTCAGGTGTACGGCGGCAAGGGTTACTTCAGCGACCAACCGGTGGAGCGCTGGATGCGCGACGCCCGCATCAACACCATCGGCGAAGGCGCGAACGACGTGCTGAAAGCGTTCATCGCGGTCGTGGGTTGCCGCGGGCCGGGGATGTACTTGAAGAGCCTTCAAGACGACATGCTCGGCGGTCGCTGGAGCCTGCGGAAGATCGGCCAATCGCTGGGCGTGGTGGGCAAGCTCGCGGCCCCGTGGCTGACGACGAGCGCACCCACGGTGCCGGTGCAATCCGCGGACCTGCGCGACGACGCCTATACGCTGGGCCGCTTGGTGCGCGAGTTCGGGCTGAAGCTGCCGCACGTCTTCATGGCCGCGAAAACGGAAGAGAACTTCGCGGTGTCGGAACTGGTTCACGAGCGCGTCGCGGACATCGCCATTGATCTGTACGTCGCGTCGTGCGTGCTAGCGCGCCTCGACTACCAACTCACAACGAAGGGGACGAACGGCAAGCCGAGCGCACCCGAACCGAGCGCCGACCCGGTGGCCGGGAAGTACTTCCTGAAGTTGGCGTTCCGCCGCATCCGCGAGCGCTTCTCAAGTCTCGACGACAACGACGACGCGACCCTGCTGGCAACCGCGAAGGCCGTGGCGGCGCAGTTCTGAGATGCGAGGTTCGCCCAATGCTGTTCGCCGACGAATTCTGGAAGCCGCCAAACGTGTACGATGCCGCGGGCGTCGCGGGCCTCGTCATCGGCATCGCGTCTATCTGGCTCTCGTGGTGGCTCGCCCGCCGCGACCTCGAAAAGCGCATCGAGAAAGCTGCTGATCGCGCTGCACGAGCGGCGCGGGAGGAAGTGCGCCGTGTGGCCGACGCTCTCCTCTCCACCGGGTTGCGCGACGTGATTCGTGCGCTGGACTTGGCCCGCGAAGCGTGCCGCGGCACGAACTGGAACCGGGCTGCTGAACTCTGCGTTCACTCTGCCGAGTTGTTGGCGCGCGTTCTCGGTCAACCGCGGCTCGCGGCCGAGTTGCGCGCCGAACTAGAAACGCAGTCTGCGACGCTGACGAACTGTGTCGCGCGCTTGCGACGGCTGAAGAACGAAGCAACGAAACTTCCGCCAGTGGTTGCGCTGGAGATCGACGAAACGCTGCTCACGTTGCACCGCATCGAAGGTACAATGGGTGCAATTCGATTGGAGGCTGATGGTGGATAGCGCCGTTCGAGACCTGTTGCGCGCCGCGCTCGAGAAGACGGAAAGCGGCGCGCTTCGCTGGCTCGCGTTCGACCCGGAAGCGTTCTGGACGAAGGTGCAGCCGGGGCGCATTCACATTCAGCGCGTCCCCTCCGACGCGGCTCCCGTCCCGACCTTCGACGCCCAAGTGACCGATGCCGTGGGTCGCGTTGAGGCAGAGGTGTCGGAGAGCGAAGGGAGCGCCGATTTCGCGCTGTTGGACGAGCTGTTTCGCGCCATCGAAGTGTCGGTGCCGAAACGCGGGCGCGTGCTCGAAGAGATGCTCCAAACGCTTAAGGCTAGTGCGTAACCGAGCGTCAGGGGTTACCGAAAATGAACGCAGCACGCTGGGATGCGAGCAGCGACCCGTGGGACATGTGGAACGCCGCGTCGTTCGATCTGAGCGTGCGCCAACAAGGGTGGTGGGCGCTCGCGTGCGTGGAACGCATCCGCGAATTGCTCCCGCCCGTTGGGGCCGAGATTATCGCTGCAGTTGAGGAGAGTTTGGAGCGAACTGATTACCTTGTTGGGAAGGTAGAAACGGCGCGCTGGCCAGATTACTTCCCCGACTTCGTGGCGACTTTATTCCGTGGTGACCCACTAACTTTGAACTCGTTGATTCGTGATGTTCTCAGACAACTTTGTTGGAGCGGCGGAAAACGCGATGTGATCGGGATGATTTCCGACGTTCACGCCGCTCGAGCGACTGGGCTCGTATTGCCTTCGTATGTGACCGAGTCACCCCCCGCGTATAGTGCTGTGTGGCGGCGCGAGCAGGCAGTTCACGCGAACCTGCTGCGCGAAGTGAGCGGAAACCCGTTTCGCCCGGTCGCCTTCCTCCCCCTGTGGCGCACGGATACCGTGGTCGCGCTCGCGCGCACGATGTACGACTCGCGCGACTTCTCTGCGATGCCCATTCTCGCGGACGCGCTCCAAGACGCGGGGTGCGAGAACGAACACGTTCTGAACCACTGCCGCGACGCCAACGCGACGCACGTTCGCGGGTGCTGGGTGCTGGACGGCATCCTTCAGAAGTCTTAACCCCCTCTTCGCGCGCGCCCCACATAGCCCCGGCCTATGGCTCACAATGGGCGCATGGGGATAACACTTCGCGCGGCCCGCGGTTACAGTAGCCGTGCGAGACGCACCTCTCTCGCTCTTGCCCGACCACACCGTTGGAGGAGCCATGACCAAGTTCACTGTGCTGACGGGCGTCGCGCTCGGCGGGGCCGCGCTCTGCGCCGCCGCCCTCGGGTTCGCGCAGAACCCGCCGGTCGCGGCACCGGTTGCTGCGGCCGTGCCGGAAGTGGCCCCCGCGAAGCCCGCGGCGCAACCGCAAGCGGACACCAAGTGCCCGCTCGGGTTCGTCGCCGCGGACGCGCCCTGCGCGCCGAAGCCGGCGATGGCGCAAGGCTACAACTTCTTTCCGAACAGCTTGGACCTCGACCTGCTGCACCGCAACTCGCCGAAGGGCAACCCGCTCGGCGAAGACTTCGACTACGCCGAAGAGTTCAAGAAACTCGACCTCGCGGCCGTGAAGAAGGACCTGATGACGCTGATGACCACGTCGCAAGAGTGGTGGCCGGCGGACTACGGCAGCTACGCGGGGCTGTTCATCCGGCTCGCGTGGCACAGCGCCGGCACCTACCGCACGCTCGACGGCCGCGGTGGTGCGGCCGCGGGCATCATTCGCCTTGCGCCGGTCGGGAGTTGGCCGGACAATGCGAATCTCGACAAGGCCCGCCGCCTACTGTGGCCGATCAAGCAGAAGTACGGCTCGAAGCTGTCGTGGGCCGACCTGATGATCTTGGCCGGGAACGTGGCGCTCGAATCGTCCGGGTTCAAGACGTTCGGCTTCGCCGGCGGGCGCGTGGACGTGTGGGAACCGGACGCGGCGATCTACTGGGGCCCGGAAAACAAGTGGCTCGACGACAAGCGGCACGCGGCCAACCGCACGCTCGAAAAACCCCTCGCGGCGACGCAAATGGGGCTGATCTACGTGAACCCGGAAGGCCCGAACGCGAAGCCCGACCCGGTGGCCGCGGCGCACGACATTCGCGTCACGTTCGGCCGCATGGGGATGAACGACGAGGAAACGGTCGCGCTCATCGCCGGCGGTCACACGCTCGGCAAGGCGCACGGCGCGGCGGACCCCAACAAGCACGTCGGCCCCGCCCCGGACGAAGCCGCTCTCGAGCAAGGCGGCCTCGGGTGGAAAAACACCTTCGGTAAGGGCAACGGCGGCGACACCATCACGAGCGGCCTTGAGGGCGCGTGGACCTCGACCCCGGCGAAGTGGTCCCGCGGCTACTTCAACAACCTGTTCAAGTACGAGTGGAAGCTCGTGAAAAGCCCGGGCGGCGCTCAGCAGTGGATTCCGACCGACGAGAAGGCTCAGGGCATCGTGCCGGACGCGCACGACCCGAAGAAGAGCCACGCGCCGATCATGTTCACGACCGACCTCGCTCTCAAGATGGACCCGGCGTACGCGAAGATTTCCAAGCGGTTCCACGAGAACCCCAAGGAGTTCGACGAAGCGTTCGCGAAGGCGTGGTACAAGCTCACGCATCGCGACATGGGGCCGGTGGCGCGCCTCCTCGGGCCGGAAGTGCCCCCGGCGCAAGTGTGGCAAGACCCGGTGCCGAAGGTCGATCACAAGCTGATCGACGCGAACGACATCGCGGCGCTGAAGACGAAACTGCTCGCGTCCGGGCTGTCCACGGCGCAACTGGTTTCGACCGCTTGGGCCTCGGCCTCGACGTACCGCAGCACCGACAAGCGCGGCGGCGCGAACGGTGCCCGCATTCGCCTCGCGCCGCAGAAGGATTGGAAGGCGAACAACCCGGACGAACTCGCCAAGGTGCTGGCGATCCTTGAGAAGGTGCAGGCCGACTTCAACAAGACCGCGGCCGACGGGAAGAAGGTGTCGCTGGCGGACGTGATCGTGCTCGGCGGTTGCGCCGGCATCGAAGCGGCCGCGGACAAAGCCGGCTACAAGGTGACGGTGCCGTTCGCACCGGGCCGCACCGACGCGACCGCGGAGCAGACCGACGCGGAGTCGTTCGCGGTGCTCGAACCGACCTCGGACGCCTTCCGCAACCACTTCAGCCGCGACATCACCAAGCCCGCCGAAGCGCTGCTCGTGGACCGGGCGGCGCTGCTCGGCCTGAGCGCTCCGGAAATGACCGTGCTCGTCGGCGGGATGCGGGTGCTGAACGCGAACACCGCGGGCATTCAGTTGGGTGTGTTCACCAAGACCCCCGGCACGCTCACCACCGACTTCTTCACCAACGTGCTCGACATGGGCACCGAGTGGAAGAAGTCCCCGGTGTGTGAACACTTCTTCGACGGCCGCGACGCGAAGACCGGGGCGGCGAAGTGGACGGCCAGCTCCGCCGACTTGGTGTTCGGCTCGAACTCGCAACTCCGCGGCATCGCCGAGGTGTACGCGAGCGAGGGCGCGGGCGAGAAGTTCGTGCGCGACTTCGTGTACGCGTGGAACAAGGTGATGAACGCGGACCGCTTCGACCTGCCCCCGGCGCAGCGCGTGGGGACGAAGCCGACCGTGACGAAGAAGTAACTCGAATTGAGCGAAAGTTAGCGAGCGGCGCGCGTCATCATTGACGCGCGCCGCTTTCGTTTTGTACCCTCTGGGCATGAACGCAACGAAGTGGGCCGCGTCCCGCACCTCGCGCACGATGTTCGACGCACTGAAGGGCAAGCTCTCCGAGCGCAAACTGCGGCTCATCGGGGCCGCGTGCGCGAAGAAAATCGTCGCGGGGTACAAGTTCACTGAGTGCGCCGACGCGTTACTACTTGTGGAGAAAACGGTCGATGGCACCGCGACTGCGAAGGAGCGGAAGGAACTCGTGCGCAGTGTGGCCGAAGTGCGGCGCTTGTGTAACGCCCCTCAGAGAACCGTTCCGAAACGCTACCACGGCTACCCGGCGAAGTTCATCACGGGTGCCGTGTGGGACATCTCGTGCGAACCGGTCGGTGAGCCTTCGGAGCGCCTCGCCGGCATTCACGACAGCATTTCCGAAGCGCTCGAATCGCTCTGCGCGCTGTGGCGCGTCCCCTCGAAGGAGCGGTTGCGGCAAGCGCACATTCTGCGCGAGATCGTCGGGAATCCGTTCCGTCCGGTAGCGTTCGATGCGTGGCGCAGCAGCACCGCGGTCGCGGTCGCGAAGCAGATGTACGATTCGCGCGACTTTGGCGCGATGCCCATTCTGGCGGACGCGCTCCAAGACGCCGGCTGCGACAACGACGAGGTGCTGAACCACTGCCGCAATAAACCCGCAGTCGAGCACTTCCGCGGGTGCTGGGTTGTGGACGGCGTGTTGGGCAAGTCCTGAGCTTACGGGGCGCGCCCCCCTTCTCGCGGTTGCCGGGTCTGCGAATCTGCGGTAGCCTCTACATATTCGCAGTTTCCCGCCCCGGAGCACTTCAACATGCCTCGCGCTCTTCTCGCCCTTGCGCTGTTTGGCGCGGTCGCGGTCGTTTCTGCGGTTCCGCCAATCGATCCGGCCGAACAAGCCAAGCAGGACAAGGACAACGCCGCGGCCGTCGCGCAAGTGCAGGCCGCGAAGGGGCTGAAGGTGGACGTGTGGGCCGCCGGGCCGCTGATGATGAACCCCGTGGCGTTCGCGTTCGACGAGAAGGGCCGGTGCTTCGTCGCCGAGACCACGCGGTTCGAGCACGGTGTGCCCGACACCCGCGGCCACATGAACTGGCTCGACGAGGACCTCGCCAACCGCACCATCGACGACCTTTTGGCGATGTACAAGAAGCACAAGTATCTGGGCTTCGAGAAGTACAACGACCAACTGCGCGTGGTGTGGGACAGTGAAGGCAAGGGCAAGGCAGACAAGAGCGAAGTGTTCAGCGGCGGCTACAACCGCCCGCAAGACGGCCTCGCGGCGGGTGTGCTCGCGCGCCGGGGCAACGTATACTTCACCTGCATCCCCGATCTGTACCTGCTGAAGGACACGAACGGCGACAACAAGGCCGACGCGAAGGAATCGCTGTTCACCGGGTTCGGGCCGACAGTGCAGTTCCTCGGGCACGACCTGCACGGGCTACGGATGGGGCCGGACGGCAAGCTGTACTTCAGCATCGGCGACCGCGGATTCGTGGTGAAGACGAAGGAAGGGCAAACGCTCTCGTACCCGAACCAAGGCGCGGTCCTGCGGTGCGATCCGGACGGCAAGAACCTCGAAGTGGTTCACGCCGGCCTGCGGAACCCGCAAGAGATCGCGTTCGACGATTTCGGCAACCTGTTCACCTACGACAACAACTGCGACAGCGGCGACCGCGCGCGCTGGGTTCACATTGTGGAAGGCGGCGATAGCGGTTGGCGCGGCGGGTTCCAGTACGGCACCGGCTACCACACTCCCACGGTGCCGCAGGGCAATCGCGGCGCATGGAACACCGAGAAAATCTGGCACACGCAGCACGAGGGCCAACCCGCGTGGATCGTGCCCCCCCTCGCGCACTTCGGCAACGGCCCCGCGGGCATCACGCACTACCCCGGGATCGGGCTGAACGACAAGTACAAGGACCACTTCTTCGCGTGCGACTTCACGTCGAACCCCGGCAGCAGCGCGATTTGGGCGCTCGCGGTGAAGCCGAAGGGCGCGAGCTTCGAGATCACGAAGCCGGAGAAGTTCCTCGGCGGGTTGGTACCGACCGACTGCGAGTTCGGGCCGGATGGGGCGTTCTATTGGAGTGACTGGGTGGGCGGTTGGGCACCGCAGAACCGCGGGCGCATCTTCCGCGCCACCGACACCGAGGCGATGAAGAACCCGCAAGTCGCTGAAGCGCAGAAGCTGATCGCGGGCGACTGGTCGAAGAAGAGCGTCGCGGAGCTGGTGAAACTGCTGGAGTTCCCGCACCAACTGGTGCGGCAGGAAGCGCAGTTCGAGCTGGCTACGCGCGACTCGCGCCCGGCGGTGCAGGCACTCGCGGATTTGGTCACGAACTCGAAAGACCGGGTCGCGCGGCTCCACGCGGTGTGGTGCGCCGGCCAACTGGCGCGCCAGAAGAAGGACTTCGCAATTGGACTTCTCGTTGCGGTGCTACGCGACGAAGACGCCGAAGTGCGTCGCGCCGCGGTGGAGCAACTGGGCGCGGTGGTGCGCCACACCGGGCGGCTCGAGATGCTGCCCGGCCCGTCCGAGATTCAAGAGATGCTGGCGAAGCTGTTCGCCGACACCGACGACCGCGTGAAGGCTGCCGCCGCGGTCGCCTACGGCAAGATCGGGCAAGCTCCGCTCGTCGTTCGTCCGGTCGGCGAACTCGGCACCTATTCGCCGCTCTTCGATTTGCTCCGCGCGAACGCGGACAAAGACCCGCACTTGCGCAATGCCGCGGCAACGGGGCTGGCAAAGCTCGCGACAAACCCGGCCGACTTGGTGAACGTGTGGAAGCAGGCGGTTCAGCAAAGCCGCGACAAGTACGACGTGCCCGCGGTGCGGCTCGGCGTCGTGCTCGCGCTTCGCAAAGCCAAGAGCGAGAAGGTGGCCGAGTTCGTCGGCGATTCGGACGTTCGCGTTGCCACGGAGGCCGCGCGCGCGATTCACGACGAACGCATCGGGAGCGGGGCGGAACTGGCGAAGCTCGCCGAGAAGCCGCAACAGCCGGACGCGATCAGCTTCCGTGCACTCGCGGCGAACTACGTTCTCGGCACGCCGGAAGCCGCGGCGCGCGTCGCGGCGTTCGCGGCGCGCGGCAGCGAGGCCGACTACGTTCGCGCCTTCGCGCTGAAGCTCCTCGGCGACTGGGCGAAGCCGCCGCGCCGCGACCCGATCACCGGGCTGATTCACGACCTCCCGGCGCGCGACGCGAAGGTGTCAGCCGACGCGCTCCTGAAGGCCGGGGCCGGCATCTTCCGTGGTTCGGACGCCGTTCGCCAAGCCGCGTCGCAAGCGGTGGTGAAGCTGAACGTGAAAGAGTTCAGCCCGACGATGGCCGCGGTCGTGAAGGACGCCACCGCGCCCGCGGCGCTTCGCGCCGACGCGCTGCACGCGGTTGCGGAACTGAAGGATGCGGGCACGAAGGAACTCGCGGCGTTCGCGCTCGCGAGCGACCAACCGAAACTCCGCGCTGCAGCTCGGACGGTTCAAGCGAAGCTCGACCCCGCCGCCGTGCTGAAGGCGCTCCCCAAGCTCCTCGACGATGACCAGACTTCAAATGAGGAAAAGCAGGGCGCGTTCGCAATTCTGGCAAGCGCGAAGGCTTCGGAGGACGCGGACAAGCTCCTCGCGTGGTGGCTAGACCGCGCGAGCGAGAACAAGGTGCCGCCTGCGCTTCTGCTCGATGTGCTCGAAGCCGCCGAAACCCGCGCGAACACCCCGAAACTGAAGTTGAGCGCGCCGCTGAAACAGAAGGTGGACGCGGTGCGGGCGGCGCAAACGAAGGCGGCGAACGCGCCGAACGGTGACAAACTGGCGACGCACTTCGACTCCCTCGAAGGCGGCGACGCGGACCGCGGGCGCGACATCTTCCTGAACAACTCCGCGGTGTACTGCCAGCGGTGCCACAAACTCGACGGGCAGGGCGGCGACGTCGGCCCGCTGATGAACGGATTGGCCGCGGACAAGGAGAAGAACCGCCGGTATATGCTGGAAGCGATCGTGATGCCGAACGCGAAGATCGCGAAGGGGTACGAAACGGTGATCCTCACGCTGGCCGACGACCGCGTGGTGAGCGGCATCATCAAGAGCGACGACAAGAAGACGGTGAAGCTGGTGACCGCTGAGGCGAAAGAACTGCTGATCCCGGCCGACGACATCGTGGCGCGGCGCACCGGGCCGAGCGCGATGCCGGACGATCTGCACAAGAAGCTGAGCCGGCGCGAACTGCGCGACGTGGTGGAGTTCTTGAGCGGGTTGAAGGAAGCGCCAAAGAAGTAGACGCGTGTCCAAAACACGAGTGGCCCCGTGGCCGAAGCCGCGGGGCCGCTTCGTTCGCTCACTTGGCCTTCTTGCACACTGCGAGGACCGTGCCGCTCCCCGCGGCGCTCTCGAACTTCGTGGGGCGCTCCTTCCCCGGTTCCGCGAACGCGATCGTCATCACGTCGCCTTCCACCTTCACGATGCCCAGCAGCGTTTTGCCGTCGTAGTTCCCGCCTTTCGGCATCATGTCGATCGTCATCGGCGACTTGGTGGCGTCGAGCGCGTATCCGCCGGTCGTCGGTTGGGCCGTCGACCCGGCGGCCGGTGCAATGGTGTACTTCCCGCCCGCGTGCTCGCGGAGCGCGCCCTTGAGCGCGTTGTTCGCCTTCCCTTCGCGCGTGACCGACCCGATGATCCACTTTCCGGCGGTGGGGTCTTTCTTGTCGTCCGCGAGCGCGAAACCGAACCCCACGACCAGCAAACCGAACGCGAACAGCGTGCGCATGGGCAGCCTCCGAGAAAGAACGCGACCCGCGCGGATACGCGGGCCGTGTCGGTATAGGGAAGCGGCGCGCTCGCGGTCACGCGCTCTTCAGCGTGAACAGCGTCAGTTCGGGGCGGCTCGCGTAGCGCACCGGCACTCCGGAGCAGCCGAGGCCGCGCGTAACGTACACGCTCGTGTGCGGCGCGCGCACCAAGCCCTTCAGGTACTTTTGTCCGTACCGGCTCGGCACGAACGGCGCGCTCCCGCCGGGAAACACGACTTGCCCGCCGTGCGTGTGGCCGCTCAGCATCGCGCCCACGCGCTCGTCGGTGAGTGTTTCCGCCAAGTCCGGGTTGTGGCTCACCAGCACGCACGCGTCTTCGGTCGTCGCGCCTTCGAGGGCGGCCGTCACGTTCGCGCGGCCGGTCCAGAGGTCGTCCACACCCGCGAGCCGCACGCGGTAGCCGGCGCGCTCGAGCCACGCGCCGCGGTTCGTGAGCTGCGTGATGCCGCTGCGCTCGAACCCCGCGCGGCTCGCTTCGATCCCGTGCCAGTAGTCGTGGTTGCCCAGCACGCCGAACACGCCTAGCGGCGCGCGCAGCGCGGCCAGCACCTCGAAGCACGGGCGGATGTATTTCTCGTGCTTCAGGGAGTAGTCGCCGCCCAGCACGACGAGGTCCGGGCGCAGCGCAAGTGTGGTGCGCACAACGCCCGCTACGTAGTCGAGACTCGTGAACGGGCCGTGGTGGATGTCGGCGAGAAACGCGACCGTCGTGCCGTCGAACGGCACCGGGAGTTTCGGCACCGCCAGTTCGACGCGCGCGACTTCGACGTTCGCGGCCTCGAACAGCCCGTAGGCGGCGGTTCCGAGGGCGGCCGGGACCGTGGCCGCGGCGGCGGCGCGGAGGAACGTGCGGCGGTTCATGCACAGGCTCGCGCGAAGGGGGACGCGATACGCTGCACACAAGATAGGCCGAGCGGGGGGCGAAAAGCTAGTGCGCGTTTCGGGCGGTGCAAGGAAAACGGACGGATTGCGCCCGAAAACCGCGCGGTGTGAACGGAACTGTTTCCAACGGTTAGCGCCGCGAGCGGCGCGAGTCGGGGTGGCGGGATTCGAACCCACGACCTCCTGCTCCCAAGGCAGGCGCGCTAGCCAGGCTGCGCTACACCCCGTTTGCGACCCGCACCGACGGACACCGGCGCGGGCCGCGGGTTCACTTCTTGATTTCGAACGACTTCACGAACTCGTCGGCATCCTTCCCGTTCACGACGTCCTTTTCGCCAACAACAAGCACTTGGTACAAGCGTGTCCCCGCGAGGATCAGGGTAACGCGGAAGTGCTGGTCCTCCTTCTCGGCCAGAATCTCGCGCGCCGGGTACTCGTTCCCGTTGCTCTTGAACTTCACTTCCTTCGATTTCGTGAGCTTGGCTTTCGTGTTGGCGATCATTCCGGTTTCGCCACCCTCGAGCACTTTTTCCGCCCCGACCTTGAGCGCGACCTCCGGCAGGTCGGCCAAGATCACCGCGAAGCCGCTCTTGCCCTTCTCCACGATGGTGATGACCATGTCGAGGCCCGCGGCCTTCTGGTTCACGGTCTTCGGTTCGCCGGGGAAGGTGGCCGCGAACTTGCCCTCTTTCGAGGTGTACTTCTTGTCGTCTTGCGCGCTCAGGCCGGTCGCGCAAACGAGGGCGACGAGCGCCGGGACCAGACGATTCACGAGCGGCCCTCCGGTTGGTCAGTTCCGAATCTCGAACGACGCGACAAACGCGTCGGCCTCTTTCGACGCCACCGCGTCTTTGGTACCGGCGACGAACACCTGATAGAGGCGCGTCTCCGCGAGCACGAGCAGCAAGCGGATCTGCACCCCGTCCTTCTCCACGAGCGCCTCGCGCGCCGGGTACTCCCGCGCACCGGTCTTGAACGCGGTCGCTTTCGCACTCAACACTTTCGCCTTGATTTGCGTGGCGAGGCCCGCTTCGCTCTTCTCGAGCACCTTCGCGGCGGGCGCGTCCTTGAGGGCGTCGGCGGTCAGGTCGGAGTAGGCCACCGAGTACGTTGAGGTACCTTTCTCCGACGTGAACAGCGCCACTTCTTGCCCGGCGGCTCTCGCCTTAGCTGTACTCACGACCGACCCCGGTTGCGTCGGGAACTTCGCGGCGAACTTGCCCTCTTTCGAGTCGTAGGGGGTCGGCTCTTGCGCGCCCGCCGCGAGCGCGCACACCGCGACCAGCCCGACCGCCAGAACCGTGCGCATGAATCGCTCTCTCAGTTGATGAGCGCGAACGAGTCGAAGAACGCGGTCGCGTCTTTGCCGCCCGCGAAGTCCGGGGTGCCGATCGCGCCCTGCTGGTACAGCCGTGAGCCGTGCAGCACGACGCGGTACCGCGTGCGCTGCTTCCCTTTGTCTACGGTGAACTCGCGGGCGGGCAACTTGTCCGGCCCGAACTCGAACTCTTTCTCCGCGCCCACGAGCTTCCCGTCGCGGCCGCGGATCGCCTCGCGCACGCTGTCGAACAGCGCGCCGCGGTTCTCCGGCTTCGTCGCGCCCGCCGGGAAGTCCGTGTAGGTGACGATGAAGAGGTAGCCGTCGCCGGTCGCGTACGTGGTCGAAGCGATCTTCAGCTCGCCGACCGCGGTCTTTTCGGTCTTGGTCTGCACCTTCGGCTCGCCGGGGAACTTGGCCGCGAACCGGCCCTCCGCGGACTTGTACGCGTCTTTGGGTTGCGCGCCGGCAGCGGAAGCGAGCGCCAGAAGTGCGAAGGCGAACGGGGAGCGGCGGAGCATGGTGCGGTTCCGTGTGTGTCAGGAACCAGCCTATCGGACGCGTGCCGAAGGCACAAGCGCCCAGGTCCGTTGGTGGCACAGGCTTTCGAGCCTGTACCGGCCCGCGAAACAAAAACGCACAGGCTCGAAAGCCTGTGCCACAAGACGAAGAATCTGCGGTCGCCGGTGTCACTTCTGGAGCGCTTGCATGATGCGCTCGAAGTCGTCGTTGGTGTCGAAGCCGATCACGATCTGGCCCTTGTCCTTCGCCTTCACCTTGATCTCCACCTTCACCGCGAGGCGCTGGCGCAGGTCGTCTTCAAGCCCCTTCACGTGCGCCGTCTTCTCGACCGCGTCGCGCTTGGCGGGTTCCTTGGCCGGCTCCGCGGTGCCGCCGTTCTTGTGCTGCTTTACGAGCAACTCGAGCGCGTGAACGGAGTAGTTCTTCAGCATCGCTTCTTTGGCGAACGCGAGCTGCTGTGCTGGGTCGTAGACGCCCTTCAGCACCTTCGCGTGCCCCACGCTGAGCTGCCCGTTGCGGAGCGCCCCCTGAATCTCGTCCGGCAGGGCGAGCAGGCCGACGAGGTTGCTGATCGTGCTGCGGTCCAAGCCGAGGCGCGCGCCCAACTGGTCTTGGGTGAGCGCGAACTTGTCGAGGTACTCCTTGAACCCGGCGGCCTTCTCGATCGGGTTCAGGTCGCTGCGCTGGATGTTCTCGACGAGCGCGGCCTCGAAGACGCTCTGGTCGTCGAACTCCACGACGTGAACCGGCACGTCCTTCAGCCCCGCGAGTTTGCTCGCCCGCAGCCGGCGCTCGCCCGCGATCAGTTGGAACTGGTCGCCCACCTTGCGCACCACGAGCGGTTGCAGCACGCCGTGCGTCTTGATGCTCTCGCACAGCCCCTTCAGTTCGTCGTCGCCGAACTGCTTGCGCGGCTGGTAGGGGTTGGGCACGATGGCGTCGAGCGGGAGCACCGCACCGGTCGCGGCGGTCGCGGCGGTCGTGCCGGTCGTGGCGTCGCCCACTTCGCCCATCAGTGCGTTCAGCCCGCGCGCGAGGCGCGGCTTGGTCGCGGTCGCTTCCATGCGTCGGTCCCTCTTCGGATCAAACTGGGTGCGGGAACATAGCGTCTCCCCCGCGCGAGGGAAGCCGAACCGCGGGGCGCGCCGGGCGGCGCTCCTCGTGGAACGGTCGGAGCCACGGGGGAGCCTGAAAATCGCTGTGAGAAGCTGCGCAAACGTTCCGCGCGGAACGTTCCGTGCGACCGGCAGATTCGGTTCGCGCGGGGGCGAAAAAAATGGGCTTGTGGCGCGCGCGAAAACGGGATTACAGTCCGCCCGCTCGGTCGAAGGACCGGAACCCTTCGAGCGAGTGCGACCCGCACCGGACCGGAACCCGCGTGCGGATTCGCAACACCGGTCAGCAACTGACCGGCCCGGAGAAGAGGTGTGTTCGTGCGAACCCCGCGGTCGCGGGCGGAGCGCTGCCACACCAACCGGAACGCACACTCGCAGCACCCGTCGCGCGGAGCGCGACCGCCGCGGGCGTGCGCCTACCTA
>JALHNS010000043.1 GCA_022843445.1 Gemmata sp. | reverse complement strand
CCGGCGCGAGCCGGCCGGTTCTGGAGCGATCCACTGAACCGGCCGGCTCGCGCCGGCCGTTCGCCGTTTCGAGGAGCGAACACGTGCCCGGTTCCGTCGCACCCGCGCTCCGCGCGCTCTTGGAAAGTAGCATCGACTACGCGGGCACGTTCCCGCCCGCGGCGCTGCCGTGCGCGGGGGCCGTCACCAACTTCGCTTCGTACCGCACGCACGAGCACGCGTGGCTGTTGCGCTTTCTCGTGGTGAGCGCCGCGGACCTACCGCACGTGCCCCGCGAGTTCGACGGCGCGCTGTCGGTGCTGACCGAAGCCGACGACCCGCGGGCCGCGGCGCTCGAAACGAAGCGCGTGGTCCGTGCGCTGCGGCCGGTGTACTGCGAAGTGCCGGTCGCGGAACTGGACGCCGTTCGCGCCGTCGGGGGTTGCGCGAAGGTGCGCACCGGCGGGGTGACGCCCGAAGCGGTGCCGAGCGTGGAAGCGGTCGCGGACTTTATCCGCGCGTGCGCGGAACGGCGCCTCGCGTTCAAAGCGACCGCGGGGTTGCACCACTCGGTGCGCGCCGAACATGCGCTCACCTACGAGCCGGACGCGCCGCGGGCCGTCACGCACGGCTTCCTAAATATGTTCGTGGCTTCCGCGCTGGCGTGGCACGGGGACCGCGACTTGGAACCGGTGCTCGCCGAAACCGACGCGACCGCGTTCCGGTTCGACGACCGCGCCGGCTGGCGCGACCGCAGCCTGAGCGCAGAACAGGTGCGCGCCGCCCGCGAACACTTCCTGCACGCCTTCGGTTCGTGCTCCTTCGAGGAGCCGGTCGCGGACCTGCGCGCCCTCGGGCTGCTGTAGCCGGCGCGCGACCCGACGAGCGGTGGCGTGCGCGGCGCGCTTCGGGTAGGCTCTGCGGCACTTCACTTTTGGGACCGCCATGCGAAGACTCACCCTGTGCCTTCTCGCGCTCCTCGCGCCGCCCGCCGCCGCGAGCGACAAGCCCAACGTCGTCGTGATTCTCGCGGACGATCTCGGTTACGGCGACGTGCGAGCGCTGAACCCCGACGGCAAGATTCCCACACCGAACCTCGACGCGCTCGCGGCCGGCGGGTGCGCGTTCACCGACGCGCACTCGCCGAGCGCCGTGTGCTCGCCGACGCGCTACGGCATCCTCACCGGCCGATACGCGTGGCGCTCGAAGTTGCAAAGCGGCGTCCTCGGCGGCCTCTCCCCGCGGCTCATCGAACCGGAGCGGCTCACGGTCGCGCAGTTACTGAAGAACAACGGCTATCACACCGCGTGCGTCGGCAAGTGGCACCTCGGCATGGACTGGCGGCTCAAGCCCGGCAAGAAGGTGAGCGAGCTGAGCATCGAGCCGCGCGAGCAGGTGTTCAACGTCGAGTACGACCAGCCGATCCAGAACGGGCCGAACGCGGTCGGGTTCGATTACTACTTCGGCATCTCCGCGTCGCTCGACATGGTGCCCTACGCGTTCATCGAGAACGACAAGCTCACGGCGCAGCCGACCGAGGACCGCGACCTGACGATGTTCGCGGGCAAGCCCGGGCGCACGCGCAAGGGCCCGGCCGCGCCCGGCTTCGAGGCCGAGGGCGTGCTGCCCGAACTCACCAAGCGAGCGGTGGGGTACATCGGTTCGCGTGCGAAGGCGAACAAACCGTTCTTCCTGTACATGCCGCTGACCACACCGCACACGCCGGTCGCGCCGTCGAAGGAGTGGGCCGGGAAGAGCAAGTTGACCCCGTACGCGGACTTCGTGATGGAAACCGACTCCGCCGTGGGCGAAGTGCTCGCGGCACTCAAGAAACACGGGTTCGAAGGCAACACGCTCGTGGTGTTCACCAGCGACAACGGTTGCTCGCCGCAGGCCGACTTTCCAGCGCTGCTCAAGCTCGGTCACAACCCCAGTTACAAGTTCCGCGGGCACAAGGCCGACATCTTTGAGGGCGGGCACCGCGTTCCGTTCCTCGTGCGCTGGCCCGCTCGCGTGAAACCGAAAACGACTTCGAGCGAGTTGGTGTGCCTCACGGACATCATGGCGACCGTCGCGGAGGCGATCGGCGCGAAAGTGCCGGGGGACGCGGGCGAAGACAGCTTCAGCATCTTGCCGGCGCTCGGCCTCTCGAAGGGCAAGCCGCGCACGCACCTCGTGGTGCATTCGATCAACGGCTCGTTCGGCGTGCGTGAGGGGAAGCTGAAACTGTGCCTGTGTCGCGGGTCCGGCGGGTGGAGCGCGCCGCGCCCCGGCAAAGACGACGCCGGCCTGCCGGACGTGCAACTGTACGACCTCGACGCGGACCTCGGCGAGAAGACGAACCTGCACGAGACACACGCGGGAACCGTGGTACGGCTCACGAAATTACTGGACGAATGGGTAGAAAAAGGGCGCAGCACGCCCGGCCCGGTCCAGAAGAATGCGGTGCCCGTGACGATTCGGAAAAAGTGACGTTGCGCGGCGCGCCGCGGTGCGGTTGCGGATTATGGCGCAGCTCGGAAGGGCCGCGCCGCAGTGTAAGATGAATAGACAATCACGGGTATTGGCAAACGTCGGCCCTCCCACCAACCACTTTCGCGTTCGAGGCCAAACAATGAGCGCGTCTCCAGAAGTCGTAGTGATCGGCGGCGGCCCGTCCGGGTCCACCGCGAGTACCCTCATCGCCCAAAAGGGCCACACGGTGCGCCTGTTCGAGCGCGAGGCGTTCCCGCGCTTTCACATCGGCGAATCGTTCATGCCGGACACCTACTTCCCGCTCCGCCGTCTCGGGATGCTCGACAAGATGAAGGCGTCCGCGTTCACCAAGAAGTACAGCGTGCAGTTCGCCAACGATCAGGGCAAAGAGTCGCAGCCGTTCTACTTCTTCGAAAACAACCCGCACGAGTGCACCCAAACGTGGCAGGTGCTGCGTTCCGAGTTCGACCACATGATGCTCAACAACGCCCGCGAGCACGGTGTTGACGTTCACGAAGAGTCGCGCGTGTTGGACGTGATGTTCGAAGGTGAGAAGCAGACCGGCATTCGCGTGCAGTACAAGGACGGCCGCGAAGAGACGCTGCACCCGCGCGTGATCGTGGACGCGAGCGGGCAAAGCTCCATCATCAGCAACCGGCTGAAGCTGAAGAACTGGGAGCCGAAACTGAAGAAGGCCGCGGTGTGGTCGTACTTCAAGGGCGCGAAGCGCGAGCCGGGCGCGCTCGACGCCGGCGCGACTCTCGTGCTGCAACTGAAAGAGAAGAAGGGCTGGTTCTGGTACATCCCGCAGCACAACGACATCGTGAGCGTGGGTGTGGTCGCGGACCTGAACTACCTGTTCGATAAGCCCGCCGAAGGCGCGGACGCGCAATCGCGGCTCGAAGAAATCTTCTGGCGCGAGGTCGAGAACTGCGCCGCCGTGAAGCGCCGGATCGAAGGCTCGGAGCGGTGCGACATCTACCGCACGCAGAAGGAGTACTCGTACCGCTCGTCGAAGCTCGCGGGCGACGGCTGGGTGCTGGTCGGCGACGCCTTCGGGTTCCTCGACCCGATCTATTCGTCCGGGTTGCAGCTGGCGTTCTCGTCCGGCACGTTCGCGGCCGACTGCGTGACCGAGGGGCTGGCGAAGAACGACCTGAGCGCCGCGCAACTCGGCGCGTGGGGGCCGGAGTTCGTGAAGGGCATGGACCGGCTGAAGAAGTTCGTGTGCATCTATTACGACGGCTTCAACTTCGGCTACTTCATCCGCAAGTACCCGCACATGAAGCGGCACGTCACCGACCTGCTCATCGGCAACGTGTTCAAGGACGCGCTCGACGAAGTGTGGGATCCGCTGTACGAAGTGCAGCGCGAACTGGTCGAGAAGAACCTCGAACCGATGCCAATGGCGAGTGCGTAGTCTGTCTCGCGAGCGGCGCGAGTTGACCGGTTCTTCTTGGTTTGGTGGCACAGGCTTTCCAGCCTGTGCTCTTCTCAGGTTTAATAGCACAGGCTGGAAAGCCTGTGCCACCAGACGAAGACAAAACGCTTCACACCTGAAACACACCGGTTTTGAACGCGCGGCCGTCGTCGTGGCGCGTTGCCACTTCCAGCGCCGTGAGCAGCGCGGCCCGGGAGTGTTCGGGGCGCACGATCGCGTCCACCCACAGGCGCGCCGCGGCGTAGCGGATGTCGGTTTGCTCGTCGTACGCGGCCTTCACCTTGTCGCGCAGTTCCGCCAGTTCCGCCGCGTCCACTTCTTTGCCGGCACGCTTCAGAGCTTGCACTTGTACGTCGAGTAGCGTTCCGGCGGCTTGGTTGCCGCCCATCACCGCGTACTGCGCGCTCGGCCACGCGAGGATGAACCGCGGGTCGAACGCTTTGCCGCACAGCGCGTAGTTGCCCGCGCCGTAACTGCCGCCGGTGATGAGCGTGAGCTTCGGCACCACGCTGTTCGAGATCGCGTTCACGAGCTTCGCCCCGGCCCGGATGATGCCGGCCTGCTCGCTCTCCTTGCCCACCATGAAGCCGTTCACGTTCTGCACGAACAGCAGCGGGATCCGGAGTTGGTTGCAGTCCATCACGAACCGCGCGGCTTTGTCCGCGGAATCGACGTAGATGACGCCGCCGAACTGGAGCGGTCCGTCGGCGGGCTTCGTGCGCTTGCGCTGGTTCGCCACCACGCCGACTGCGCGCCCGCCGAGGCGACCGATACCGCACACGAGGCTCTGCCCGTAGTCGGCCTTGTACTCGTCGAACGGGGTGTCGTCCAAAAGCAGTTTCAGCAGGTCGCGGGTGTCGTATTCGCCCTGCCCGAACGCGCCGAAATCCGCACCGCTCGCGCCGGTACTCGCGGGCTGCTGCGCATCGGCCGGGAGCGCGCCGACCAACCTCCGCAGGCGCTCGATGCACGCTTCGTCGTTCGGTTCGCGGTAGTCGATGGTTCCGCTGACGCTGGCGTGCATCAGCGCGCCGCCGAGCGTTTCGGAATCCACCACTTGGCCGATCGCGGCCTTCACCAGTGCCGGCCCCGCGAGGTACAGCCCGCTGCCCTCGGTCATCAGTAGCGTGTCGCACAGCACCGGCAGGTAGCCGCCGCCCGCGACACAGTTGCCCATGATGGCCGCGAACTGCGGGATGCCCGCGGCCGAAATCACCGCGTTGTTGCGGAAGATGCGGCCGAAATCGTCTTCGTCCGGGAACACTTCGTCCTGCATCGGCAGGAACACGCCGGCGGAATCGACGAGGTAGATCAGCGGGAGCCGGTTCTCGGTGGCGATACGCTGTGCGCGCAGCACCTTCTTGCACGTCATCGGGAAGAACGCGCCGGCCTTCACGGTGGCGTCGTTGGCGATCACCATCGCGCGCCGGCCGCTCACGGTGCCGATCCCGGTGACGACGCCCGCGGAGGGCGCGCCGCCGTGCTCCGCGTACATGCCCCACGCGGCCCACAACCCGAGTTCGAACAGCTCGGTGCCGGGGTCGAGGAGCTTCGCGATGCGCTCGCGCGCCGTGAGCCGCTTCTTTTCGTGCTGGCGCTCGATGGCCTTTTTGCCGCCACCCAGTTTGAGTGCGGCTTCGCCCGCGGCGAGTTCGTCTGAAGTGAGCATGAGCGAATTATACGGCCGGGCGCAGCCAGACGCGGTTCAGGCCGCGCGGCACCACGCGCGTGCGGGCCGCGTGCCACTCGAAGGCGTCGCGCAGCGTCTCCGCGAGCGGGCGCGGCGCGTAACCCAGTTCGCTTCGCGCGCGCTCGCTAGAAACGAACCAGCACAAGCGAAACATGCGCACGAACTCGAACGACGGCACCGGGTTCTTGCCGCTCAGCTTCGCGCCCAGTTCGGAGGCCGCCGCGAGACACCAGTACGCCCACGCGGGCGCAGCGGGGCGGAACGACGGCAGCACCGCGCGGCGCAGCCTGCCCGCGCGCGCGAGTGCCGCGAATAGCGCGGTGAAGCGCACGTTTTCGCCGCTCAGAATGTACCGCCGGCCGGGGGTGCCGCGTTCGGCCGCGAGCAGGTGCCCTTCGGCCACGTCGCGCACGTCCGCGCACGAGATGCCGCCCGGCGGCGGGAACGCGACGCGCCCGCGCCAGAACTGCAAGCACAACTCGCCCATCACCGACGGGCCGGGATCGTCCGGGCCGAACAGATAACCGGGGTTCACCACCACGGCTTCGCGCGCAAGTGCTTCTTCCTCCGCGGCGCGCTTCGCCCGCACGTATTGCACGCGGAGCCGCGCGTTCGGGAACGGCGACTCTTCGTTCAGCGCCGTGCCGCGTCGCGTCGCGCCCACCGCGACGATGCTCGAAGTGAGCACAATCCGCGCGCCCGATGGCGCGGCGTCGGCCACCACGGAAACGGCGCTCGTGTGCGCGGTCATGGCGCGCGCGTGTGAACCGCCGACGCCCACCGGCCCGGCCGCGAGAAACACCACGCGCGCACCGGCGCACGCACCGCGCACTGCGGCGCTGTCGGCGAGATCGCCGGTGCGCGCGTCGAGGTGCGCGTGCGGTTCGAGTGGGGGGCCGGGGAGCGAGAGCGTGACGACGCGCGCGCCTTTGGCAAGAAGCGCGCGCACGAGATGGCGACCGAGGAACCCGTTGCCGCCGAGCACGCACACCGGCGTGCCACTCCAGAATGGCGAACTCATGCGACGAAGTCCTTTCGTCGGTTGCCTCACACGAGCCGCGAACGCCAGTGAGCGGTAACGCGAGGCGTTCGGGGCTCGTTGGTTGCGTTACGCGCCGTTTTGCGTCCAGTCCTTGCGCTGGCGGCTGGACGGAATCTTTAGCATCTTGCGGTACTTCGTGACCGTGCGGCGCGCCACCGGGTAGCCCGCTTCGTTCAGCTTCGTCACCAGTTCTTCGTCGCTCAGCGGGTTCGACTTGTCTTCGGCGGAGACCAGTTCGAGGAGCTTCTGCTTCATCACCTCGTAGGCCACGTCTTCGCCGGTTTGGTCGTTCGCGCGGCCGCCGCCGAAGAACCGCTTCAGCGGGAACGCCCCGCGCGGCGTCTCCACCCACTTGTCGTCTACCGCCCGGCTCACGGTCGTCACGTGAACCTTCACTTGGTCCGCGATCTGCTGCATTTTCAGCGGCTGAATGTGCTCCGGGCCGAAGTCCAAGAACGCCTTCTGGTGCTCGATGATGGCCTTCGTGACTTTGAGGAGCGTGTTGCGCCGCTGTTCCACGGCCTTCACCAGCCAGTCGGCCTGTTGCAGGTGCTGGCGCAACTCTTCCTTCACCTTTTCGTCGAGGTCTTGGCGCTTGCACAGTTCCACGACGCGCTTGCTGATGCGGACGCGCGGCACCCATTCGTCGGTGAGGCGGAACGTGTACTCGCCGCTGTCGGCGCGCGCCACGATCACGTCCGGCATCACGTACCGGGTCTCGGTGTCGGTGAACTTCAGTCCGGGCTTGGGGTCCAACCGCTGGATCGCCGCGATCACTTCGCGGATGGTGTCGAGGTCGTAGTGCGTCGCCTTCTGAATCACCGGCAGCCGGTTGTACGCGACGTCTTCGAGGTGGTCGCGAATGATCGTGCGCATGGCCTCGGACAGTTCGTCGTCCGGCGGCACCTGAAGGTACAAGCACTCCTTCAAGTCGCGCGCGCCGACGCCCGCGGGGTCGAGCTTCTGAACCACGCACACGAGCGTGTCTTCGACGTCTTCGGCCGTAACCGGTTCGTCGTAGAGCGCCGCGATCTCCGCGAGCGAGACCTGCCGGAACACGTCGTTGAAGAGTTCCGTGTCGTTCTCGTCTTCGGGCTTCTTGGGCTTCTTCTTCTTGGGCTTCTCGCCCGGAGCCGGTTCCGGCTCCGGTTCCTTGCGCGGCTTGGTGTCCTTGCGCACCTTCAGCCGCGCGCCGAGGTAGCCGGTGCGGTCGATGAACGTGCAGATGTGCCGCGCGAGCTTGCGCTCCGCGTCGCACAGTTCCAATTCGCCCAGTTGCTCCGCGAGGTGCTCTTGGAGCGACGGCGGGCGGTCCGGCATGTTCGCCATCGCGTCGAGCTTGCGGTCGCCGGCCTCGTCGAGCGCGCCGCGGCTGGCCCGGTGCTCTTCGTTGAAGTGGTCGTCCCAGTCGCGGTTCAGTTCGTCGAGCCGGTTGAACTCCAGGTCGCCGGTGTCGTCGTGCTTCAGCGCCGTGCTGTTGGGGTCGAACTCTGCCGCCGCGCCTTCGGCGGTTTCGCCGTGCTTCTCTTTCAGTTCGAGGAACGGGTTCTCTTGTAGGGCCTCTGTGATGCGCGCTTGCAAATCGGTCACGGAGAGCTGCAAGATTTCCATGGACTGGATCATTCGCGGGGCCAAGACCTGCTTCAGGTCCGGCCGCATCACGACGTCCATTCGCATGCCCAAACCGCTCATCGTCGTCCTCACACGAACTCGGGCGTTCCGTCTACCGACTCGGCTACCCTCGCTGACGCGTCGGGTTCAATTGCCCCTGATTGAACCCGACGCGTCAGCGAGGGTTGCTTGCCTAAAACGTGCGGCGGCCGTTTAGGGCGTCCGCCAGCATTTGCGCGTTCGCCAACTCCAGCGAACTGCCACTCGGCAACCCGCGCGCCAACCGCGTGACGGCGACCCCGGTGGGCTGGAGCGCCGTTTGCGCGAACAGCGCCGTACCGTCGCCTTCGAGCGTCGGGCTGGTCGCCAAGATCACTTCGCGCACGCCGCCGCGCCGCACGCGGTCCACGAGCGGGGCGAACGTCAGGCGCTCCGGCCCCATGCCGTCCAACGGGGCGAGCCGCCCGCCGAGCACGTGGTACAGCCCACGGTAGGTGCCCGTGCGCTCGAACGAGTTCACGTCGCGCGGCGTTTCCACCACGCACACGAGGCCGGCGTCGCGCTTCGGGTCGCTGCAAATCGGGCACAGCTCGGAGTCGGTCAGGTTGAAGCACTCGCGGCACGGGCGCACGCGCTCCGCGACCGCGTCCAAGGCGCGCGCGAGCAGCACCGCGTGCTGCCGGTCGCCGCCCAAGAGGAAGTGCGCGATGCGCTCCGCGCTCTTCGGCCCGATGCCCGGCAGCTTGGTGAGCTGTTCGAGCAACTGTTGAATCACGCCCGCCGGTTCGGACACGGCCTCTCCTCAGAACGGTTCCAAGTTCCAAGTTCCAGAAGTTCCAAGTTGTTTGGCCCGTCGGTTCCGTGGAACTTCTGGAACTTGGAACTTGGAACGACTAACTCAGCCCCGGGATGCCGCCGCCGAGCATGCCGGGCGGCAGGCCGATGTTCGCGGCCATCTTGGAGCTTTCCTCGGCGAGCTGCGCGCGCACCTTCGTGAGCGCCATGTTTACCGCGGAAGCGATGAGGTCTTCGAGCATCTCGCGGTCGTTCAGCTTCGCGGCCTCTTCCGAGAGGCGCACGCTCAGCACTTCGAGTTTGCCGTTCACCTTCACCGTTACCATCCCGCCGCCGCTCGCGGCCTCCGCGGTGATGGTGCCGACCTGTGCTTGGAACTTCGCGATCTCTTCCTGAATCTTGCCCTTGTTGCTCATGAGGCTCATGAGCGCGCCGATTTCTTTGAACATCGCTTAGCCCTCGTCGCCGGTGGGTTCGGTGCTGGTCTCGGGTGCCGTCGGCGGCTGCGCGGGGCGGGGCACCGCGGCCGGGTTAAAGTCTTCGTCCACGTGCCACACCTGCGCGCCCAAGACCTCGGCCGCCTTGCGGAACAACGGCAACTGCGCGAGCGACTTCTTCCGGTCGCCGGCCGGTGGCGCGGTTGCGGTTCGCGCCGGCGGTTCGGCGGGTGCGGTCGCGGTGCGGTCGAGTTCGAACTGAATCTTCGACGGCGCGCCGGTCACGCGACCGAGCAGGAGTTCCAACCGCTGGGTCGGTTCCTCGCCGATGCACGCGGTGTAGGCTTGAGTATACCCGATTGGGAAGCGAATTGCTAGTGAATTTGGCCCGAAAGTTGCATACGAACTAGCGAAACGTAAGTGTTTTGCAAGAATGGGAGCCTTTTCGTGCGCGAGCGCGGTGAACCGCTCCCAGACCTCACGCAGAGTGGCGTCTGTCAGGGCGAGTGTGACGGAAGTTGTTGCGGGCGTTGCACTTTCAGCCGGTTTCGCCGGCGCTAGGCCGTTTTTTTTTGCGGCTTCCGGTGCGCTGGTGTTCGCTCGCGGGGCCGGGGCGCTCGCTACCTGCAATGCCCCCGGTTGCGCCAACGTTTGCAACAAATCTGCCACCGCGCGCAATTCGCTCAGCCGCGCGAGGCGCACCACGGCCATTTCCAACAGCACTTGCGTGTGGGTGCTTCCCCGCAGGCGGCCCTTCGTCGCCGTCAGAACTTCCAGCCCTCCGAGTATAGCGTCTAGCGAGAGCGCTTGCGCGTGTTTCGTGACCGACTCGGTTTGATTCGGCGACACGGGTAACTCGCGCACGCCCGGCCCGCCGCAGTTCACGAGCATCAGCGCGCGCCAATACTCCACGAGTTGATCCACCAACTCGCCGACCTGCAACCCCTGATCCACCCACTGCGAAATCAGATCGAGTGCGGTTTTGGGGTCGTTCGCCAGAATCGCGGACGCGAGTTCGCACACGCGGTCGTCGCCGGCGGTGCCGAGCACTTGCGCGACGTGCGCGGCCGTGAGGTGCCCGTCGCACGACGCGAGGAGCTGATCGAGCAGCGATTGCGAGTCGCGCATCGACCCCGCGGCTCGGCGGGCCACGAGTTTTAGCGCGTCGTCGTCGGCCTTGTGGCCTTCGCGCTCCGCGATGCGCTTCAACTGCTCGAAAATCTTGAGCGGGCCGACGTGCGCGAAGTCGAACCGCTGGCACCGCGACAGGATCGTGATCGGGATCTTCTGCACTTCCGTCGTCGCGAGGATGAACTTCACGTGCTCCGGCGGCTCTTCCAGCGTCTTGAGCAGTGCGTTGAACGCCGACGTGCTGAGCATGTGGACTTCGTCGATGATGTAAATCTTGAACCGGCCGCGCGTGGGGCGGAAGCCGACGCCGGCGCGCAGGTCGCGCACCTCTTCCACCTTGTTGTTGCTCGCGCCGTCGATCTCGAGTACGTCCACGTCGTCGCCGGCCGTGACCGCGACGCAACTCGCGCACTTGTCGCACGGGGTCGCGGTCGGCTTGTCGCCGGCGAGGCAGTTGAGCGCTTTCGCCAGAATCCGCGCGGCGCTGGTTTTCCCGACACCGCGCGCGCCGGTGAACAGATACGCGTGCGCGACGCGACCGGAGTTCAGCGCGTTGGTGAGCGCGCCGGCAACGTGCTCTTGGCCGATCAGTTCCGCGAACTGCTGCGGCCGGTAGCGGCGGGCGACCACGGTGTAACCGGCGGCTTCCGGCTGCTGCGGCGCGGGTGTTGGCTTGGCTTTCGCCATCGAAGACTTCCTGACGAACGCGGAACGAAGTGAATCTACCCGGAACCGCGCCGGCGAACAATCGCGGAGAGAATCGGAGGGTTCACCGCGGAGACCGCAGAGGACGCCGAGAGAAGGCGGAACGAAGGCCGGAACCGACCGGCCCGCGATTCGTCGCATCTTATCTATCTTTCTTGGTCTCTCTGCTCTGCGTTCTCTGCGTTCTCCGCGGTAAACTCGCTTCCGCCAAACGGCGGTTGCCGCCGCGCCGTTTTTCCATTTCACTTCACTACGCGCGCAACCGGCGCGCCCGGAGAACCACGGATGCCACCGAACGCGGCCGTCGCCGTTTCCGCGCCGCCCGCGGGCGCGCCGAAGCCCGACCGACCCGAATTGACGCTCATTCACCCGCCGCCGCCCAAGCCGCGCAAGCGCGAGTGGTCGCCGCGCGTGTGGGAGGGCATGGACGTGTTCGCGTGGCTCCGCATGCTTCGCGCGAACGGGTACGCGGTTGGGCCGCGGTACTGGTACATCGCGGGGATCGTCGGCGCGAGTTCGGTGATGAACCTCGGCCTGCGGTGGATGCTGAACGCGCGGTTCGGTGCGCAAGTGCGCGAAACCGAACTGAAAGGCCCTCCCATCTTCGTGATCGGGCACTGGCGCACGGGCACCACGTTGCTGCACGAACTGCTCATCCGCGACCCGCGGTTCGGCTTCCCGGACATGCAGGACTGCTTCAACCCGAACCACGCGCTGCTCACGAACCGCTTCTTCAAGCGCCACATGCGGTGGATGCTGCCGGAGAAGCGGCCGATGGACAACATGCTGTTCGGGTGGGAGCGCCCGCAGGAAGACGAGTTCGCACTCGCGCTCATGGGCCTGCCCAGCACCTACACCGATTTCGCGTTCCCGCAGCGCCCGCCGATGCACCCCGGCGCGCTCGACCTGTCCGGCCTCTCGCCGGCGGAGCTGAAGAACTGGAAGCGCGTGTTCTTGCGCTTCTTGAAGGAAGTGACGGTGCGCACCGGGAAGCAACTGGTGCTGAAGTCGCCGCCGCACACGGCCCGCGTGCCGGTGCTGATGGAGATGTTCCCGGACGCGCGGTTCGTTCACATCGTGCGCGACCCGCGCGTGGTGTTCCCGTCCACGGTGAACCTGTGGAAGTCGATGGCGCGGCTGCACGGGCTTCAGAACCCGGAGTGGCCCGGCCTCGAAGACAAAGTGTTCCGCGAGTTCCGCACGATCTACGACCGGCTCGAAGCGGCCCGCCCGCTGTTCAAGCCCGGCCGGTTCCACGAACTGCGGTACGAAGAGCTGGTGCAAGACCCGCTCGGCGAGTTGGCCCGCGTGTACGACGCGCTCGAGCTGGACGGCTTCGACGCGGCGCGCCCGAAGGTGAACGAGTACCTGCGCCAGAACTCGAACTACGAAACGAACAAGTACGAACTGAAGCCGCAGCAGCGGGCGCGCGTGGAAGCCGAGTGGGGCGACGTGATCCGCCGCTACGGGTACGCGTGAGCGCCGCTCGCCGCGCGAGGGCTTTGTCGCCCGAGGTGTGAGCGAGGGACATTGTTGACAATTATTATCCGCGTGTATACTATTCATTTCGGATCGCGCCGCGTGCCGGTCGCAGGGCCGTTCGTTGAGTAGTGCGAACTCGAGTTAAGGTCTGCGGCGTCTGTTTAGGTTCACCTTTCGTGGAAGCACCCTCCCGGCGCGCGTGAGCGTGCCGGTTGTTTGAAGCGCGAATCACCGGCACGCACGCGCGTGTCGCTCGCCAGTGCAACACCCCCTTGACACGTTATGTTCGCGCGTATACTATTCATTCGCCAGCGCGGCGCGTCACGGCGCAGGGCCGTTCGTTGAGTAGCGCGAACTCGAAGTGGGCGAACAAAGAACAAATTCGCCTTAAAAATGCATCGGCCGCGGCACACCGGTTCGTGAAATCTCGGGCCGCGGGCGGCGTCTGTAGGTGGTTCCGCCACAGCCCGCTACGCTACCCGCATGGACCTTCGTGCCGTCATTTTCATGCCGGCCCTCGCCGGGGCCGCGATCCTCGCGTTCGTGTTCCTCACGTTCGCGGCGCACTACTACCTCACCGTGCTCGAAAGCACCGCGACCGGCGCGAAACCGGTGACGTGGATGCAGGAGTCGCTGCCGGACAAGTTCTGGAAGCCGTTCTACCTCGGCGGGTTGCTCGTGCTGTGGCTCGGCCCCGCGTATGTGATCGGGCGCACCCTCGCGGCGAAGTTCGGCGTGCCGCAGCTCACGTTCGCCGTGCCACTCGGTGTCGCGTGGCTCTTGTACCCGATCAGTCAGTTGTCGTCGCTGGCGGCGCGGAGCGTGTGGGTTCCGCTGCACCCGCAGGTGTTCGCGCGGCTGGCGCAGCGGCCCGGCACCGCGGCGGGGTTCTTCCTGCTGTCGCTGCCGGTGTTCGCGCTCGGCGGCATCGCGTTCCGCTGGGCGTTTATGACGAAGGGCGAGTGGGAACTGCTGTTCGCGGGGGTGCCGCTGTTCGCGCTGGCGCTGTTCCTGTACGCGCGGCTGTTGGGTCGACTCGCGTTCGCGCTGGTGTTCACGCGCGACCTGTTCAAAAAGCGCCGCAAGAAGAAGGAACCGGAAGCGAAGGCACCGGTGGCCCGCGAGCGCGCGCCGGAAGACGACGCCGAACCCGCGGTACGTGTGCAACCGAGCGACTTGCCACCGATCACTACACCGGACGGCGAGTTGGCCGGTTACAACGTGCTGATGGCCGACGACGAGCCGAAACCGAAGAAGAAGCGCGTGGTGGCGGAACTCGCGGACGGGCGCGAAGAGGCCGAACCCGCTACGTCTTCGCCGCCTCTATCCAAACGGAACACGTGGGACGACGAGGAGGTAACGGCCTACGGGCTTTCCGAACCAGACGCGCCGCCCGCACCGGAACCGCCACCACCGAAGCCCGAACCGCGGCGCAAGCGCGAGCGCAAGGAGAAGGGCGCAATGGAAGCAGAGCTGTCGCCGGCGGTGAAAGAAGAACTGGCGCTGTTGGAGCGCGGCGACCTGCGGAAGCCGCCTTCGCGGGTGTGGTCGGCGGACCTGTTCGCGTACTTCGGTCAGCCGCAAACGTTCGCCGCGCTCGCGGTTCTGACCACGATGGGCGTGCTGGCGGGCGTGATGGTGCGCGTGGCGCGGATGTTCAACCCGACGACTGGCGCGGAGTGACGCGGTGCGGTTGACGGTTCCCCGTGCGCTCCTTACAAAAGGGGTATCGGAACGGGCAGTTAGCTCAGTTGGTAGAGCGAGCGACTGAAAATCGCTAGGTCCCCGGTTCAACCCCGGGACTGCCCACTGGATACAACCCACATCGGCTGAAGCGTTTACGCTTACCCTCCGGCGGTCGGAGGCGCGGTCGGAAGACCTCGGTTTCCGGGTAAATACCCGGAAACTCCTTCCGGAGCGCCTCACAATGGCTCGTCCCAAGAACCTCACGCCGACCTACCGGCTCCACAAACCGTCCGGCACGGCCCGATGCTGGGTCGGCGGCGCGTGGCTCAATCTCGGCAACTACAACTCGCCCGAGAGCCGCGCCGAGCACGGGCGCGTCGTCGCGGAACTCGCCGTCGCGGCAGCGCCGCGCCCGCCACACGCGCCCGCCGCGCCCGCGACCGGGTTCACCGACGTCACCGTCAACGAGATCCTGCTGGGGTTCCTGCGGCACGCCGCCGCGCACTACCGGCGCCCCGACGGCACCCCGGCGAACGAAGTGGCTCAGTACAAGCAGACGCTGCGCCTCGTGTGCGAACTGTACGGCCACACGCTGGCCCGAGAGTTCGGGCCGCTCGCCCTCAAGGCACTGCGCCAGAAAATGATCGACGCCCAATGGAGCCGGAAACTCATCAACCAGCGGATCGGGCGCGTGCGCCGCGTGTTCAAGTGGGCCGTCGAGAACGAACTACTCGACGTCTCGGTCCTTCAGGCGCTGGCGACCGTTCCGGGGCTCCAAGAGGGGCGCACCGCGGCCCGCGAGACGGCTCCGGTCGAACCCGTGGCCGAGGAGCACGTCACGGCTACGCTGCCGTTTCTGCGCCCGGCGGTCGCGGCGATGGTGCGGGTGCAGTTCCTCACGGGCATGCGGCCCGGTGAGGTGTGCCATCTCCGCCCGTTCGACATCGACACCAGCGGCCCGGTCTGGTTGTTTCGCCCGGTGCAGTACAAAACGCGGCACCGGAGCGTGTGTCGCGTTCGCGTTACCGGTGACGGCACGAGTCGTGCAGATCGCGTGTGGTCTTTCCCGTGGCATCCTCGGAATCGCGTGGGTACAACAGAAGCGAACTGTGAGAACCGTCGCCGGCGGCACCGCCCGTGCCCACCAATAACCACAGCGAACCCGCGCGCCCCGACACCGAACCGCGCACGAGTTCCGCACCGGCCGAAACCGCGTTCACCATACCGGACTTCTTGCGCAATCACCCAAGAACGGTCGTGCTGCACACAATGATTACCGGTAATCCACTCGAAGTCACCCTGAAGGAGTCACACCCCACAGACGAGAACTGTCCCAACGAACGATCGCGTGTCGATAGTGCCGGTGAATCTGAGGCTCTTGATCCGGGTCAAAAAACGACGAGCCCGCGCGCCTGTTCGCAATCAACGACCGGCGCGGCGTCCGAACAAGTCGTGATTCCGTGCCTCGAACCAGCGGAGGCGGCGACACTCCTCAAAGCCGCGCTCCTTCTGGAACCGGTGCCCCCCCATCCCGTCGCGATCTTGCTGGTTGCCAGCGCCGCGCTGGTGGGCGCAGTAACGGCGGTCGCGGCGTGGCTCCCCTTGGCCGCGTTAGGCATTCCGCTCGCCGCGGTGGCACTCACGGCACTTTCGATCGCCGTTCACGAAGCGGCCCACGGCTCGCTCTTCCGTCGGCGCTGGGCGAACACGGCCGTCGGCTTTGTCGCCGGGGTTGCCACCGGCACCCCGTTCGGCAGCTACCGCCGCGGGCACCGGGCGCACCACCGCTGGGCCGGCAGTTCAACCGGGAAGGATCCGACCGCGGCACCGCTCGAACCGGTCCGCGCCAACCGGTTCCTCGACTTTGCGCTAGCGCTCCGGGTGCCGGTTCTGTTTTGGGGCGGGGTCTACCTGCCGTACCTCGTCTACGACCTTCGACCCACCGATTCCCCGCGGCGAGCGGCCCATCTGATCGGCTACGTGGTGAATCTGGGGTGGATCGTTGCTGCTCACGTCCTGCTCGCGTCGATCGTCGGCTGGGTGCCGTACGCGCTCGTAGCGGTGGGAGGGTTCGTCGGCTGGGGGGTGCTGTACGAGGAACTGTTCACCCGGCATCAGCACGTCGGCCTGTTGCCGCTCCCGCGCGGGCAATCGCGGTACCGAACGACGGAGCAGGCGCAGTTCTCGCGCTCCGTTCGGATCCCCGTCCCTTGGCTGTTCTTCTACTTCAACCTGCACAAGGAACACCACCTCTTCCCGGGGCTCCCCTACCGCTACTTGCCCCACGTCCGGGATCTGCTGAGGCGCGCCCGCCCGGACATCGCCGGTTTCACATCCGCGGACCGACGGCGGCCGGCCCGCGCTCACGAACTGCTCACCCCGCTACCGGGAGACCCGTAACCATGTCGCATTCGCCCTCGCGCGCCGAAGACGACCTAATCATCCGCTCCGAGGTTCCGCTGCCGCCGTTTTCTGAGTTCCGGTTCCGCTCACTGCGCGAGCTGCTTCAGCGCCCCGGTGAAGAAGACCGGCCGGTCATCGCGGGTCCGGTCGGGGACGACGAGCGGGTGGTGACGCTCGGGGAACTCGGGGCCGCCGCGGGCCGGGCGACGGCGTGGGCGCGCGCCGCCGATTTGCGAGCAGGGGACTCGGTCCTGCTCGCCCGGTTGCCGCACACGTCCGAGGTTCCGGTCGCGGTCGCCCTCCTCGGACTCATGGTGGCCGGGATCCGGGTTGTCCTGCCCATGACCGTCGACTCCTCCATCGGCCGACTCGTCGATGCGACGGGCTGTCGTGTGATCGTGCGCTCCGGCGTTCGGGAAGAAACTGGACCGCTCGCGGAACTGATGGAGCGGGTCGCCGCCGAGCGGGGCCTTCCCACCGAGTGCGTGAACGCGGTCCTCACCGCGCCGGTCGGGGATCCACCGACCGGTCTGCCGACCGACCGCGAGGTCCTCGTCCTGACGACCAGCGGGACGACCGGTGAGGCGAAGGGCGTTCGGTACACCGAGCGGGCACTCCTAGCCGGACTGGAGGCGTGGCGGGCGTCCGGGCTCTTCAGCGGGGAGCTGACCGGTGGCCCCTCCCTGTGCCCGCTGCTGTCGCACTCGATGGGCGTGCGCAACGTACTCAACGCGGTCGCGACCGGACAGCGGACCCTGTTGCTGTACCCCGAGTGGATGTCGGAGCGGCCGGACCTCGTCGGTCGGTACCTCCTGACGTGGCCGCCGCGCCACGTGACCGCTGGGCCGGCCCTGCTGCACGCGCTCGTTCGCGGGATGCGGGAGGTGCCTGAGATCGGCCACGCGCTCCGCCGTCACCTCCGCTGTCTGGTGTCCAGCGGCTCCGGGTTCGACTCCGCCCTGCCGGACCTCTTACCGGGCGTTCGGATCGCGAACGCTTTCGGGATGACCGAAACTCAACAGGTGTTGAACACGCTGTTGTCGAGCGGGGACGGCTCGCCCCATCGGCTCGGAGCCCCGCTCCCGGGGGTCGCGATCAAGGTGCGCTTCTTGGACCAAAGCCGGCAGGTCGGTCGGCTCTTCGTGCGCTCGGCGTTCGGGTTCGTCGGATACGTCGGGGAACGCGAGGTGCCCGATTGGTTCGGCACGGGCGACCTCGTCCGGTGGGACGGTCGGGAACTGACCTTCGCCGGCCGGGCGGCGGACGACTTCCTGAACACCGGATTGGGGGTGAAAACCGCCCTTGCCGACCTCGAGAGGCGGTACGCGGGCGCGACCGGCGAACTGGCCTCTCTCGTATTCTTCACGGCCCCGGCCCGCAGCGGTCCGGTCGCGGTGGGGTTCGTCGGGACCGCGGACCCCGCCGACCCGCAACTCCAAACTCGGGTGCGAGATGCGCTCGCCGGAAAGCACACACACGGCACGGACGGCGCACTCGACGCGCTCGAAGCGGTTGGCCTAGTGCCCGGGTGGCCGCCGGTACGCGGTGTCGGGAAGGTCGATCGCGAGCGCGTGAGCCGCGACCATGCCGGCCTCCTTCGCGAACTGGGGAAATTGACGCCGGAGGATCCGCGCGTAGTCGTCTTGGCCCGGTCCGAGCGGACGGGATCGGCATTCCAGCGCTGTGCCTACCCGCAACTCGGTCAGGTGCTCGAACTCGTTCGGCTGGACCGACAGTACGTCACGGGCGAGGGCAACTGGCTCACCAGCACCGAACCGAAAGAGGCGGTACTGGACCTCGTCGGGGGGTACGGGGCGAACCTCCTCGGGCACGGGCACCCCGCCGTTCGGGCCGCCGCTGTCCGCGCCCTCGATGGGGTGCCGATCCTCGATCAGGGGGCGGTTCGCGGCCCGGCCGGGGAACTCGCCGAAATGCTATCCGAACGGCTGTACCGCGAAACCGGTCGGCGGTTCGTGGTGTGCCTCGCTTCGACGGGGGCGGAGGCGGTCGAACTGGCGCTGAAGCACGCGCTCTTCGCCCGGCGCGAACGGTTCACGGTCTTGCAGGACCGGTTGCGCCACGAGTTCGGCCCCAGATACCCGGTGGAAACCGACGCGTGCCTCGCGCACAACAGCGCCGCGTTCGTTGCCCGCCGGCCGGCGTTGATCGCCCTCCGCGGCGGGTTCCACGGGCTCACCGGTGGAGCGCTCCACGCCTTGGGCAGCGATTACCGGCGGCGCCCGTTCGCCGAACTCCTCGGGTTACGGAGCGTGTTCCTCTCCCCGACGGCCGGCGCCGAATCGCTCGACCAACTCGACCGAACCCTCGCCGACGAGCACCTCGAACTTAAGACGCTCCGACCCGGCGATTCCGGGGCCGTGACGGAGAGCATGTCGCTGCCCGACGTGCTCGCGGTCTGCGTCGAACCGATCCTCGGGGAAGGCGGGATCGTCGAGGTGCCCCAAGAGTGGCTGCTGCGGCTCAAGGTGCCCGGGGTCCCGCTCATTATGGACGAGATCCAAACGGGTTTGGGGCGCACGGGGGCCTTTCTGGCGTCCGCGGGCGTGACCGCGGACTACTACTTGTTCGGCAAGGCTCTCGGGGGCGGAGTCGCCAAGGTGTCAGCCGTCGCCATCGAACGCCAGCACTACTGCCCGGCGTTCGACGAGCTGCGGGCATCGACCTTTTCCGACGACGCGTTCTCCGCCGAGGTGGGGAAGGCAGTCCTGACCGTGATCGACGGCGACGATCTCGCTACCCGCGCCGCGGTCGCCGGTCGGCGCTTGCTGTCGGCCTTGGGAAGCCTCCGTGACGAGTTCCCGGGCGTCGTGCGATCGGTTCGCGGGCGCGGGCTGATGCTCGGAGTCGAACTCGGCCTGCCGCGAGACGGAGCGTTCCCGCTGTTTCGGGCGCTCGGCCAAGGCCACCTCGGCTATCTGGGAAGTTCCTATTTACTGAACCGACACCGCATCCGCGCTTTGCCGACGCTCTCCGCCCCCAACGTGCTCCGACTCGAGCCGTCGGCGTACCTCAGCGCTCCGGAACTCGCTCACGCCGTGGCTGGGTTGCGGGCGTTGTGCCGCGCGCTCGCCGCCGGGGACGTCTTCGAACTGACCCGGCACCTAGTGACGCGCGACGAACTGGACCCGGCCCCGTACCTTGGCGTGAGTCCGTTCCGCCAGTCGGCCGATCCGCCCCCGCCGGGCGCCGCCCGCGTCGGGTTTGTGTTTCCGTCCGTATACCCGGACGGGGAGGTGCTCGCCGCGGTCCCCGCGTACCGGGCCCTCAACCCGGGGCAGCGGTGCGAACTCGTTCGGCGCTTGCACCTGATCCTCAGCGGGCGCCCGATCGTCCAGTACACGCGCGCCCTCTTCGGGGGGCGCGTTTGGCTCGCGGGGGTATTTGTGCCGCTGCTCCCGGAAGAACTCGAGCGCGCCCGGGCGACGGGTGCGACCGGGCGCGCTCGGGACCGGCTGGAGGAGGCCGTGCGGGTGGCGGCGGGGCTGGGGTGCCGGGCCGTCGTTCTCGGAGGGCAGACCAGTTCCGTATCGGCGGACGGAACAGCCGTCCGCGCGCCGGACGGCGTGCGACTCTCGACCGGAAACACGTTCACCGTTGCGGTGGCCGTGAACCAACTGGTCGAGGAGTGCCGGGAAGCGGGCATCACCGGGTCAGGCTCAGCGGACCGGACCGCAGTCGTCGGCGCGGCGGGTAACATCGGCTCCGCCATGGCCCGGGCGCTGGCGGGAACCGCACACGGGCGCCGGCTGGTCCTCGTCGGTCGCCCCGGGTCGGAGGAGCGCCTAGCGGGTGTGGTCGCACAAGTGCGGGCCGCCGCGCCGGCTGCGGAGGTGGCCGTCTCCACGCGTCTGGCCGACCTCGTCGACTGTAATGTCATGGTCGTCGCGCTCGGCGGGAGTCAGCCGGTGCTGTTCCCCGAACACGTCGCCCCGGACCGACCGGTCGTGATCGTCGATGTCTCGCAACCCCGGGCGGTCTCACCAAGCGTCCGGCGCGCGCGACCGCGGGCGCTCGTCCGGCCGGCGGGATTCGTCCGCTTGCCACAGGATGGGGATTTCCGGGCCAGCCCCTTCACCCCGCCGGGGGTCGCGTTCGCGTGTCTCGCGGAAGCGGTCCTGATCGGGCTGGGGGCGACGCCGGACCGGTTAACCGGAACGATCGAGCCGGTCGCCGTCGAGTCGCTCACCCGGTTGGCCGAACGGTTCGGCCTGCTGCCCTCGGCGGACGTTGAGTAAGCCCCGGACCTGCTCGGGTTCGATCACGACAAGCGGACCTACCGCTCCGCCGGCCGCGACTTCCGCCGTACGGTCGTCCACGGCCGGGTGGTGCGCGAGATGATCGCGTGACCCTCATCGGGTTCCGTTAGGGTTGTTTGGCTGGGGGCTTGAGCGCCTTGGCGGTGAAGTCGGGGTCGTCGGCGATCTTGACGGTGACCTTGGAGGTGGACACCTCGAACTCGCGGTCACTCTCGTTCGGCCCGCCACGCTTGAGCGCCTTCATTTGCAACGCGTACTCCCACGCGCCCGGCCCGACGGTGTACGGCACCTCCGGGTCGCTGGTGTCGACGAGGAACGACACCACCAGCGTGCCGTCGGTGGTCTTGCGGACCTTCACCCGGGTCCCGTCGGCGTCGTTCTTGTCGGGTTTCGAGTAGATCAGTCCGATGTCTACGGCGCGGTACCCGCTCGGGTTGAGCGGCTTCCACCAGATGGAGTCGTCCTTGACGCGCTGGCACCGGTCGCGGCTGGCGGCGACCGCGTCCTGACTCGGGGTGAAGGTGTACCCGATGCTGATCTCGTCGAACTCCTTGGGCAGCTTGTACGAGCAGACGATATGGAACTTCTTGCCGAGAGCGACGCGGTCCGCGCGGCGGTCCTCTTCGGGTGTCTTGCCGAGGCTGTCGGTGATCCAACTCTCCACTAGGCCGACTTCGCCGGGCCGTTCCGCCTTGTCCAGTTTGGTCCGTGCGCCGAACGCCTTCCGCGCGATGATCGCGGCCGACTCGCGGGCGATCGCAATCGCCTGCGCCTGACTCACCGCGCCATGGTTCAGTGACAGATTTAAGTCGACAGCGATGCTCTGTTTGACATCGTTGAGTTTGACATGAATGCTGCACGTTTGGACATTCTTACTCAACACGACGAACATATCGTTACGATCCAGTCCCAAGCCCAGATCGGGGAAATACTGGTACTTAACATGCTCGCTTCTTGGGTTACGCACATCCTCCATGCGTGACTTGGCATCCTTTTCTTTCCACTCGCGAACTTTATGTGCGCTATAAGGGGCGTTGATGGACGCAAAGACAGTCATGTCGAGGCGGCAGAGCGGCCGATCGACTATTTCCGGTCGTGGCTGAAGTTCCGGAGGAGGGGCATAACGGTAAACGGCAGTCACGTGACACCAGTATGGGTTTTTGTAGCCCGGTCCAAGGTTACCGGGCACGTACGCGTGGTCAACTTTGGCGGTCTTGCGGTCAACTTGCCAGAAACCGTCGATCACAGGTCTGCCGTTGGGCTGCTTGCCGTTAAGGCTGTGCGAACACTCGACCGGGCAGTAACCGGCCTGAGGCTGTTTCTTCTCAGGGAGCAGCTCGCGGAACTCTTCCTCCGTCAGGTAGAGCTTGCGCGCGGGAGCCGGGGCGTTATCCCAAGTAAGCTTGCGATCCTGTGCGTTCGCACCGACGGGAGCGAACAGCACGGCCGCGAGTCCGAGTCCGGGGAGGAGGGGAAGGGAACTGAGTTGCTGGGGCATGAGTAATACCACCTTGCGGGGGCGAGTGATGCGTTTGATGGTCCGCAACCGCGAGGGATTCGGACAATCTGACCCCGGTGCCGGTGCGACCGAGCCGCCCACAGGGCGTGTGTAACTCGATGCTACCACGAGCCGTGTTCCGGCACACCCACGTGATTCGCCGGGCACGTATCGACTCTACTGTTTCTCCCATGCACTTCCCTCTGCAATCGCGTCGGCTGTGTGACACTCTTCAGGCGAAAAAATGCCCGAACCATCTTGTACAACCCTCGACCCGAGCAATCGTACTTGATGCTGTGCCGCACACCGTGTGAGGTTCCGGCGTGTGCGGCGTGAGACTCTGGCGAATGTCCCATGAACCCCCTTTCGCCCCCGGTGTTCATCGGTAAACCTCTGTGCGTACTCGCACCAGAGGGACCGACATGCGACTTGCCTTGGTTCCCCTCCTCGCAGCCCTCGTCGCGGGCGTGCCGGCGGTCTCGGCCGACGCTCCAAACACAAAAACAGTCACCTTTCAAGTCGGTAGCAACGGCTACACCGGAACGGTCGATCTCGAAATCTGGGCAGTCGCGCCCAACACCTGCCTGCAAGGGAACCCGAACGCCAGTTCCGACGCCGACAACGACGGCGGCGAGAGCCAAGTGCTCATGCGGTTCGACGGCATCATCGGGAACAAACCGAACCAAATCCCCCCCAAGGCCGCGATCAAGAGCGCGACGCTCGTCGTGAGCGCCTTCGACGAAGGCACGACGGTTCACCTGCACCGCATGTTGGTGCCGTGGAAGGCGAACGCGACGTGGAACAGCTTGGTCGGTGGCGTAACGGCCGATGGCCGCGAGGCGAGCAAGCAGAAAGACGGCTTCACGTTCGGGAAGATCAGCGCCAGCACCTCGGCGATTCCCTTTGAAGTGACCGACACCGTGCAGGCGTGGGCTAACGGCAAGCCAAACTACGGCTGGGTGTTCATCAACACCGGCGGCAACGGCTGGGACTTCTACACGGCCGAGTTCGAAGACGCGAAACAGCGCCCGAAGTTGGTAGTGGAGTACGTTCCGCCGCAGGGCTAACAGCGGTCAGCTTTCAGCATTCAGCCAAAAACCCACAACTCACATACGGCCATGACCAAAATCGCTGCTTGCACGCCGCCCTCGCGCCGCGACCTCATGCGCGTCGGGTTCCTCGGCGGTCTCGGTCTCACGCTCGGCGACTTCCTGAAGTTGGAAGCCGCGGCGAAGGCCGCGGAGCCGAACAAGCCGGAGCCGAAGGCGAAGTCGGTGATCCATGTGTACCTGCAAGGCGGGTTCCCGCACATGGACAGCTTCGACCCGAAACCGGACGCGCCCGCGGAGTACCGCGGCATCCTCGACACGGTCGAAACCAAGATCAAGGGCGAGCGGTTCACCGAGCACATGGTGAAGACCGCGGCCGTCGCGGACAAGCTCACCGTGATCCGCAGCATGACGCACACGGAAGTGGACCACAGCCGCGGCGAACACAGCATGTTCACCGGGTACCGGCCCAGCCCGGCGCTCACGTACCCCAGCATGGGCAGCGTGACGGCGCAGCAACTCGGCGTGCGGAACAACATGCCGCCGTACATCGTGGTGCCGACCGCCGGCAGCCAATATCTGAACAGCGGCTATCTGAGCAACCAGTATGGCCCGTTCGCGCTGGGTGCCGATCCGGGCCGCCCCGGGTTCGCGGTGCGCGACCTCGCACCGGCGAAGGGAGTGGACGACGCCCGGTTCCACAGCCGCAAGGAGTGGAAGGAACTCGTCGACGACCACTTCGCCAAGACGGAAAAAGACGACCAACTCGCGGCGATGGACAGCTTCTACCAGCGCGCCTACGGGATGCTGTCGTCGCCGACCGTCCGCGACGCCTTCAGCCTGAAGGGTGAGACCGAAGAGACCAAGAAGATGTACGGCCTCGCGGGGCTGAGCGGCCCGCTGGCGTTCCGCAACGGCGGCGCGGCCCGGTTCCTGATCGCCCGGCGGTTGGTGGAAGCCGGCGCGCGGTTCGTCACGCTCACGTTCGGCGCGTGGGACACGCACGCCTTCCACTACACGGGCATCGTGAATCAGATGCCGGTGCTGGACCTCGCCCTCGCGGGCCTCATCACCGACCTCGACCAGCGCGGGATGCTGGACAGCACGCTCGTGGTGGTGAACAGCGAGTTCGGGCGTACGCCGAAGATCAACGCCGGCGGCGGCCGCGATCACTGGCCCCGCGTGTTCAGCGTGGTCCTCGCGGGCGGCGGCGCGAAGCGCGGCGCGATTTACGGCGCGAGCGACGCGCTCGCGGCCGAGCCGAAGGCGACCCCGCTGGGCATCGAGGATTACGCGCACACGCTGTACCACCTGCTCGGCATCGACGGCAAAACCGATCTGATGTCGCCGGGCAACCGGCCGCAGCCGATCGTGACCGGCGGCAAACTGGTGAAGGGTCTGCTGGCTTGATCGGGGGTGACGTTCACCGCAGAGACCGCGAAGACCGCAGAGAAAACCACCCGGAGTGTTCACCAATGTCCGTTCGTCTCTGGCTTTCTCTCTGCGCCCTCTGCGTTCTCGGCGGTGAACTCCGCGCCGCGCCACCGTCGGTGGAGGGCGTGTCGCCCGGTGCCGGCAAGCGGGGCACCGAGTTCGCGCTCACCATCACCGGGGCGCGGCTCGCCGACCCGCAAGAGTTGATGCTCTACGGCACCGGCGTGAGCGTCACGAAGCTCGAAGGCAAGAGCGAGAACGAAGTCGCGGTCATGCTTCGCGCCGCGGCCGACTGCAAACTCGGCGAGCACCTCGCGCGGCTCCGCACAAAGGGCGGCGCGAGCGCGGTATTCACGTTCCGCGTCACGGCGCTCCCAGTGGTAGAAGAGGTCGAGCCGAACAGTGACGCGAAATCGGCGCAGAAGGTGGAACTGAACACCACCGTGGCCGGCACGATCGAACCCGCGGACGTGGACCGCTTCGCGGTGCAACTCAAGAAGGGCCAGCGCCTCTCGGCGGAAGTGGAGGCGATGCGGCTCGGCGTCGAACTCACCGATACCGCGCTCGAAATCTACGGGCCGGACGGTACTCGCCTCGCGCTCGTCGACGACACGCCGCTGTTCCGCCAAGACCCGTTCGCCAGCATCGTCGCGCCGGCCGACGGTACTTACACGGTGCTCGTGCGCGAAACGAACTTCGGCGGCGGCGACAGCAACCGTTACCTGCTGCACGTCGGCACCTTCCCGCGACCGGTGGCCGTGTTCCCGCCCGGCGGGCAAGCCGGCACCGAGACGCGCGTGAAACTCTTCGGCGCGGGCGAGACCGTGCTGAAGCTCCCCGCGAGCGGCGCGTTCGAGTTCTTCCCGTCCGACGAGTTCGGCACCGCGCCGACCGCGCACCCGTTCCGCGTGTCGCCGTTCCCGAACGTGAACGAAGTCGAGCCGAACGACGACCCGGCGAAGGCGAACGCCGCGGTCGCGTGGCCGGTCGCGTTCAACGGCGTCATCGAGAAGGCCGGCGACGTGGACCACTTCCGGTTCCGCGCGAAGAAGGGCGACGTGATCGACGTGCAGGCGTGGGCGTACCGGCTCGGCACTTCCGCCGATACGGTGGTCGCGGTGTTCGACGCGCGGGGCACGCTGATCGCGCAGAACGACGACGACGAGACGCACGACAGCCGCGTGGAAGTGAACATCCCGGCCGACGGCGAGTACGTGGTGCGCGTGACCGACAAGCGGAAGCAGGGCGGGCCACTGTTCACCTACCGCGTGGAACTCACGAAGCCGGAAGCGGGGCTGTCGGTGTTTCTCGCGGAACCGCTCCGCAAGACGCAAGACAAGCACGTGATTACGGTGCCGCGCGGCGGGCGCGTGCGGGGGTTCGTCGCGGTGCGGCGCGACGGGTTCGCCGGCCCGGTGGAACTGGCCGCCGGCGAACTGCCCGGTGGCGTGAAAGCGCAACTCGGCAGCGTGCCCGAAGGCGAGTACTTCGTGCCGGTGGTGTTCGAGGCCGACGCGAACGCGCCGTTGGGCGGCAAGTTGGTCCCGATCACCGGCACCGGGCGCGCCGGCGACCGCACCGTGGTGGGCGGGTTCGACCAAGCCGTGGTGCTGGTGCGCGGCCCCGGCGATTCGGCGCTGCACGCGGTCGCGCTCGACAAACTCGCGGTGGTGGTGGTCGAAGCGTCGCCGCTGAGCGTGACCGTGGTTCCGCCGGCGGCACCGGTCGCTGCCGACGGCACCATTGACGTGCTGGTGAAGATCACCCGCGCGAAGGGCTTCGAGGAGGCGGTTGAAATCACCTTCCCCGCGCTGCCGCCGGGCGTCGAAGCGCCGACTCAAGTGGTGATTCCCGCGGACAAGACCGAAGCCGTCGTCACGCTAGTGGCGAGTAAAGACGCGAACCTCGGCGATTGGAAACTGCTGGTCGAAGCCGGAATCGCGCGGGCCGGGCGCGACGCCCGCGACCCGAACTTGGTGGGCATGAACGGCCTCGGCACCGGCGGGCCGTCGATGGGCCGCCGGCCGCGCAAATCGATCGAAGGCTTCACGTCGGTGTCGTCGGAGTTGGTCGCGGTGCGCACGGCCGCGCCGCCGGTGGTCGGCACGTTCGCCGCGGTCGCGGCGGAGCAGGGGCAGAAGGTGCGGGTGGTGTGCAAGTTCGCCGCGCCGCTCGCCGCGCCGTTCAGCGCGAAGCTCGACGGGCTGCCGCCGCGCGCGACCGCGCAGCCGCTCGAACTGAAGGCCGGCGCGAC
>JALHNS010000042.1 GCA_022843445.1 Gemmata sp. | reverse complement strand
CCTGATCGAGCAGGTGCCCTTTGATCGCGCGGCGGCGGTCGAAGTCGATCATGGACTCGTGCCCGGCGCTCGGCTCCGGCACTTCGATTTCGCGCACGCGCTCGAGGAACGCGCGCAGCGAATCGTCGGCGCGGCGGGCCGCCGTGAGCCAGCCGGCGAGTGCGTCGGCGCTGTGGGCGTCCGCGGCGGGCCACGCGCCGGGGCGCGAGGCGAGCCGCCAGAACTTCGCCACCGCGTGCAGGAACCCGAGGCGCGTTTCGATCTCGTCCGCTTGCGCTTCCAGCGGGAAGTCGCCGACCGGCGGCGGCGGGTCGCCCGCCACCGAGCCGTCGATCCCGTCGTCGGTCGAGTCCTTGTAGGTCACGCCCTCGTAGGCCGAGGCGAACTCGTTGTCCGCGTCCGCGTCGTCGGCGCGCGGGCGGACCGCGAGCCACTCCTCCGGTCGCTGCCAGTCTTCCGGCGCGTTCGCTTCGAGCAGTTCGAAGAACCGGCGCAGCAGCGCCGCGCGCTCGGCCGCGGGTTCGGCGGCGCTCGCCCCGCGCACCCAGCGCTCCGCGAGTTTCTCGAACGACGCGCCCGGTTCGCTCAGCGGCACGCTCCCGCTTTCCGACAGCCAGCTCATCAACAGGCCCATCGCCGAGCGCCACTCGCGGCGCTCGACGAGCGGGTCGATCACTTGCGCGAACGCGGTGGCACTGGTGAACCCATCGCGGTGCGCGCGCCAGAACTGCACGTCGTTCGTGTTGGCGCCTCGGCGCGCCCACGCCGCGAGCGCGGCCGAGACGTGTTCCGCGGCGTCGGCGCGTTCGCCGCCCACGATCCGCGGCAGGTCGCTCACGGTGCTCGTGGCGAACTGGTCCCACCAGCCCGCGAACTCGCGCATGCGACCGGTGAGCCGCTCGCGCGTGTCGTCGTCGCCCGCGACGGCAGCCGCGGCGCTCGCCCGCGCGTAGAGGTCGAGTTGCCGGCCGGCGATGTGGATCAGTTCTTCGGCGCGCGGGTCGCGGACCGTGTCTTCGCGCCCGGGGAAGATCGGGAACAGCCCCTGATAGCCCAAGACGTTCCACGGGTCGATAAGCGCGCCGCAGTCGATCCCGCGGCGCAGCAGGTCTTCCACTTCTTCTAAAAGCGGCGCGGCAGCAGCGCCCTGCCCGCGGTCCGCGGCGAACCCGGCTTCTGTCTGGCGGATGCGGATCTCGGTTCCGAACCGCACCGCGGGCGCGGCGATCTTCGACGCCCGCCGGCGCGCCGCGTGCGGGTAGCCCATCGCGGCGTGCAGCTGCGCGAGCCGGCGGTCTTGCAGGTGCGACGCGCGCTGTGTTGCAATGGCTTGGTTCAGGAACTGCCGCACGCCCGCGAACGGCTGCTTCCGCGCTTCGGACTCGGCGCGGAGCCGCTTCCCGTGCTCGCCGGGCAGTTGTTCGAGCAACTTCTTGTAGAACTCGTCGCGGTAGCGCGCGATGCGCGGAACCAGTTTGGAAAGGGTGACGCTGCTGTCGTGATAGGACGGCCCCGCGCCGCTCACGCCCGCGCCCATGAGGATGGTGCCCGCGAGCACCGCAGCGGCCTCGAAGAGCCGCTCGTTGCGGTCGCCGACCGCGTGCGGCCCCGGGGCCACCCACGAGAGCAGCGTGTCGATGGTCATCTGCCGCAGCACGAACCGGCGGTAGTAGCCGCCGCCGTCGATGGTGTGCGGGTCCCACTCGCCGAACAGCACGTTGGGCCGCTTGTTGATCGGGTGGAAGTGGTCGTGCGCCCGCGGGTCGTAGCTCAGCTCGTCGAGCTTCGCCGGCTCGAAGCTGGCCTCTTCGAGCAGCAGCGGGTCGGTGTCTGCGAGCAGTTTGATCGCGGGGCGCACGATGTCGGCGAACGCGCTGGGGCACGCGCCGGCCCCGGCAAGGTACAGCGGCACGGGGCGCACCTTCTCGTGCGCGTAGAACTCCGTGCTCGCGCGCGTTTCGAGCACCGCGATGGGCCGGTAGCCGACGAAGTCGTTCAGGTGGTTGAGCGCGCCGGCGCTCACGCGCGCGGTTTCGGTCCACGGCCCGCCCTGCTTCAGCACCGCTTCGCACGCGCGCGCGAGAAAGAACGCGACGAACAGCGCCGAATCCGGTTGGTGCGCGAGCAGGTCCGAGTGGTGCGCGCGGTACGCGGCCGGCACCCTTACGAGCGCGGCTTCGATCACCGCGCGCGCTTGTGCGGGGTCGCGGAACGCGGGCGAACCGGCGGCGACGAGCGCGTCGAGTTCGCGGTGCAGCCACGCGGCCAGCGCGGCGCGCGCGTCGGCGATCCCGGCTTCTGCGAGGCGCGCGGCGGCGTCCGCGAGTCCCTTTTGGAACCGCGGGTCCGGGCGGCCGTCGGAGAAGTTCAGGTACCCGAGCAGCTTCGCCGGGTCGGTGGCGCGGGACAGTTCGTGGAAGGTGCCGTCCATCCGTAGTTCGTGCCTCGGTTCCGCGGGTACCTTACAGCATAAAACAACGGAGCGCGCCGAGAAAGCCCGCGCCGCGCCGAACGCGCATGTGATTCGTCTACCGCGTCGGCCGCACAGGGCTTCCGCCCTGTGCTATGTACGACGACCCTGCTGCGCAGGGTGCTCAGACAACTGAGCGCCTTCCGCCCCGGAGGGGCCGGCTTACCTAGCACAGGGCGGAAGCCCTGTGCGGCTGACGCGGAACACCGGGCACTTTCGGAACTCGGAACACCATGACTGCACCCGTTCGCCTCGTCGCGCTGCTCAGCGGCGGCGGCACCACGCTACAAAACCTCCTCGACCGCGTGGCGGCGGGCGCGCTGAACGCGCGCGTCGCGGGCGTCGTCTCCAGTCGCGCCGATTCGTTCGGCGTTACCCGCGCGCGTAACGCGAACGTGCCCTGCACAATCGTGGAAGCGAAACCGAAGCGCGACACGTTCGCGGCGGAGGTGTGGGACGCGGTGCGCGCGTTCGCGCCGGACCTCGTGTGCCTCGCGGGGTGGCTCCATTTGTTGCCAATCCCCGACGACTTCCGGCACCGCGTGCTGAACATTCACCCGTCGCTGCTGCCCGCGTTCGGCGGGAAGGGGATGTACGGGCACCGCGTTCACGAAGCGGTGCTCGCGTACGGCGCGAAAGTGAGCGGCTGCACGGTCCACTTCGCCGACGACACCTACGACACCGGGCCGATTGTGGTGCAGAAGGCGGTGCCGGTGCTGGACGGCGACACGCCGGATGCGCTCGCGGCTCGCGTGTTCGCGGCGGAGTGCGAAGCGTACCCGGATGCGATCCGCGCCCTCGCCGAAGGGCGCGTCCGCGTTGAGGGGCGGCGCGTGATTGTGACACCGGGCTGACGCCGTGCGCGCCGGGCGTTTGCACTCCCCGGCGCGCGGCCGTAGAATCGGCGCTCCTTTTCAGGAGGTTCCGATGATGCGACTGTTGCTCGCGCTCCCGTTCGCGCTGCTCGCGGTCCCGGGGCGGGCCGAAGACCCGAAGCCGAAGGGGGAACCGGCCGACAAACTGCTCGCCACCGGGCTGGCGACCGCCAAGAAGGACGGGAAGGTGGTGTTCCTCGCGTTCGGTTCGCCGACCTGCGGGTGGTGCAAGTACCTCGACAAGTTCCACGAGCGGCAAGCGGTCGCCGGCGTGCTCGGCAAGAAGGTCGTGACGGTGAAGGTGGACGTGGTGGACAACCCCGGCGGGCAGAAACTGTACGACCAGTACGCCCCGGAACCGGGCGGCGTGCCGGTGTGGGTGTTCCTGTCGGCCGACGGCAAGGTGCTGTCCGACTCGTTCGCCGAGGGCAAGGCGAACAAGAAGCAGAACGTCGGCTTCCCATACGAACCGGCCGAAGTGGCGCACTACGAGAAGGCGCTGCGCGCCGCGCTCCCGAAACTGACCGACACCGAGGTATCCGGGCTGCTGAAGGAACTGAAAGACGCCGGGCCGAAGAAGAAGGACGAGAAGTGAGGACCGGAGCTGGCGCGTGCAGTGATGCGCGGTACCGGGTTGGGCGCGATCCGCGGCTGAGTTGTGCGCGATCCGCGTACTAGAACACCAAGCAGGGCAAACCATGGCCGAGTGGGTGTGTCCGGGGTGCGGGTTCTGGCTCGGCCTGCCAGCCGATTGGGGCGACAAACCGATCGCCTGCCCCGAGTGCGATCTCGTCGAAGGCAACTTCGCGGACCTGCCCGCGCTACCGCCGGTGCCCGAACCGGCGGTCGAGCCGATGGCCGAACTGGTGCCCGACACGGAAGCCGATACGCCCCCGGTTCGACCGCCGGAGTTCGAGCACGAAGCGGTGTTCCTCGAATCGCACGACGCGGACCCGACCGCGACGCGCGCGTGGGAACGGTGGCTCATCGGGCCGGGGTTCGCCCGCACTTTCGCCCGCACCTTCGTCGGGTTCGTGCTCACCCTGTCGATCTACAGCACCGCTCTGCTGCTGACCGGCATCCTTCGGGCACCGGGCGAAGACGCACGGGGCCGGCGCGTCGATCCCGGACCGTGCGTTTGGGCCGCGATCGTTCCCATCTGGTTCGTGGCCGCGGGGCTGAACCGGTACGCGCGCCGCCTGCGCCGCCGGAGTGCGGTCGCCGCGACTCGCATTGACGACCGCCCGCCGATCCTGCTGCTCCGCGCGTTCGCCGACGACCAACTGCCGCTCGCCGGGTACGAGATCGAAGAAAGCCCCATCGGAATCAACGTCTCGACGAGCGGGACTTTTGAAGAGTACCTCGATTGGCAACTGTCGAAGTGCGGCCCGGTGATCGCGTGCGGGCGGCCGGGCGGGTGGCTCCCGCCCCTCGGCGCGGCCCGGTTTTGGGTCGCGCACGCCCACTGGCAGCGGGTCATTGCGAACCTGTTGCGCGAGGCCCAGTACGTGGTGATGATCCTCGGTGAATTGGACTTCGCCGCGTCGGAGGGCCGCGAAGACGGCTTGCTGTGGGAGGCCAACCGGGTGGCGGAGTTGGCCCGTGCGACCCCGGAGCGGGTGGTGCTCGTAGTGCCGCCGGTGCCCGAGCGCGAGGCCGAGCGGCGCTGGGAGAACTATCGCCGCGTGTTCCCCCAGTTGCCCGAATATCGCGGCGGGGAAACGGCCGTTTGGTTCGACCGCCGTGGTCGCGCGAACGTGTGCCGCACATCGCGCCGCGAGCGGGACAAGCGCGCCTACGACCTCACGATCCGCGTGCCGGTGTGAACTCGCGCCACCCCGATTGACTTTTCTCTGTTACTGAACGTATTGTCACATTAGTGGCCCGCGGCGCACGCGCCGCGGGTGGGTGGAAGGTGCGCCCGCGCGGAACTTCGCGCCCCGCATCGCGGCACGGAGGCTGACCCCGTTTTCGTTCGCCGCACACCGGCGGACGCGCTCTGTGCCGCTCGCGCTTGCGCCGCGGACTCTGGAAGGCGCACACCCGCCGAACTCGATCTGCGGGCCGCACCGCCCGAAATAGCTCGAATTTGCCTTGAAAATGCACGGTCGCGCGCGTTCCGCTTTCTCTGATCGTGCCTTCTTGCGGCACGCACCGTGCGGCAAATCTCCTCGGCTCGCGGTCGCTTCGCGGCGGTTCGGGACTTAGAATGCAGGCGTCACCCGTCGCGCGCGCATTCCGAGGTCCGCCGTGGCAATCGTCGTTCCGTGCCCGCACTGTGGCACCCGTTTCAACCTGCCCGCGGACATGAACGGCAAACAGACCAAGTGCCCCAACTTGGGGTGCCGCAAGCCGTTCGTCGTGAAGGCGCTCCAAGAGAAAGCGCCGCCCGAACCGGACCCGTTCGAGCTTCCGCCCGAACCGACTCCGGAGCCGCCCCCCCCGCCGAAGCCCAAAGCGCCGAAACCGGTCGCCCCGCAGAAGCCCGCCGCGGCCAAGCCGCCGAAGCCCCAACCCGCACCGGCCGACGACGACGTGGTCGAGGCCGCGGTGGTCAGCGGGCCGAAGGTGAAGGAGGTCGTGTGGTCCGACGGCACCGACGTTCCGCCCCCCGCGCCGCCGCCGGAGGGCAAGAAGAAGAAGCCGAAGCCCGCGGACGACGACCTGCCGGTGCGCCGCAAGAAGAAGAGCAACCGCCGCCCGCTGGTCCTCGCGGGCATGGCGATCGTCGCGCTCGGGTTGGTCGTCTTCGCCATCATTTACGCGCTCGGCATGAGCGCCAAGAAGGAGGAGCAACTCGCGGCGAAGGCGAAGGAGCACTACGAGAAGGGCGAGTACCTCGACGCCGCTAAAGGGTTCGACCAACTCGCGAAGGAGTACCCGGACGGCAAGAAGGTGGACGAGTACAAGTTCTTCGCGGCCCTGTCGCAGATGCAGAGCGCCGTGCGCTCGGTCACGAACCGCGACGACTACGAACCGGGCGTCAGGAAGCTGAACGAGTTCGTCGCGGCGCACAAAGACGAACCGCTCGCGAAGCCCGGCACCGGCTTCGGGCGCGACATCCTCGAAGCGGGGAAGAAGCTGGGCGAAGACATCGGCGGCCACGCCGCCGACCGCGTGAAGGCGTATCAGGGCGACCGCGCCGGCAAGGCCGCCGAGTTGGGGCGCGCCGAGAAAGCGATTGCGGCCGGGCGCGCGCTGGTGCCGGTCCTCGAACCGTTCCGCGGCCCGGACGACGGTCCGCCCGCGAAAGTGATCGAACTGCTCGAAGCCGCCGAAACGAGCGTGAAGCGCGAGAGGGACCGCTCCGCGGCGCTCGCTCGGGCCGGCAGCCAACTCGAGAACCCGACCGACGCGGTGATTCAAACGGTCATCGCCGAACTCGATCAGGCCGGGTTCCTCGAAGACGGCGACGCGCAAGCGCTGATTGCCGCCGCGAAGGGCCGGTTGCGCGAGCTGGTGAAGTACGAGCCGGACGCCGCGGACCCGCAGCCCGCGCCGCCCACGGCCGCCGCGACGCTGCTGTTCGTCACGCCCGTTGGCAAAGACAAACTGCGCACCGCGGCCCCAAACGACCCGCCGCCGGGTGCGTTCCTGTGCGTCGCCCGCGGCATCCTCTACGCGCTCGACGAAGATTCAGGCGCTTTATTGTGGGCCGCGCGCGTCGGGCCGGACGTGAGCGATCCGCCGCCGGTCGCGCGGGTGCAACTCGCGGGCGGGTTGACGGACCTCGCGGTTGTCGCGTCGAACGTGGGCAACGCGCCGGCGCTTACGGGCCAAGTGCTGCGCACGGGCGCGATGCGCTGGTACCAACCGCTGCCCGCGCCGGCCGCGGGGCCGCCCGTGGTGATCGGCGCGCGGGCGTTCGTTCCGCTGCGCGACGCGGTCGGCACCGTGTACGAGTTCGATCTGCCCACCGGCGCGCGGTTGGGGAAGATTCGGCTCGGCCAACCGGTCGCGGACCGCGGCGCGGTGCAGCGCCCCGGCACGAACCTGCTGTACGTGCCCGCGGACGCGCGCCGCTTGTACGTGATCGACGCCGGCGGCAAGGACGACGACGGCAACCGCGTGAACCCGCGGTGCGCGCAGGCGATCGCGACCGGGCACGTCGCGGGTTCGCTCCGCGTGCCGCCGGTGTTCGTCGGGCCGGACGGTCTCGAAGAGGCGCAGCGGCTGATGGTGTTGTGCGTCGCGGACGGCACCGCGCGCACGCAAGTACGCGCCTACCCCGTGACCGCGATTCCGCCCGGCGGCGGGACCGTCGCGGAAACGACCGCGGTGCCGGTCGCGTCGCTGCCGGTGCCGGGGTGGGTCGCGTTCCCGCCGGTGTCCGACGGGGAGCGGCTCGCGCTCGTCACCGACACCGGGCACGTCCGGCTGTTCGGCGTGAACCAACCGGGGAACGCGGACAAGCCGCTGTTCGCGCTGCCCGCGCCGGCCGCGGTCGGAAACCCGGAGCGACTGACGCCGGGACTGCTCGTGCCGGTCGAAGAGGCGACGTACTGGGCCGTCGCGGGCGGGCAACTGCAGAAGGCTCACTTCTCGATGGTGACGAACAAAGGCCAAGAGGTGGTGTTCGCCGGCGCGCCGGTGCCCGCGGGCGAACCGGTTCACGGCGCGCAGGTGAACGCGCGCCGCGACACCGCGTGCGTGGTCGCGCGCGCGCTGGCGTCGTCCGGTGTGCGCGCGATCGCCTTCGACACGCGCACCGGCGACGTGCGGTGGCAGCGGCAACTCGGCCTCGTGCCCGCGAAGGGCCATTCGCCCGTGGCGCAGGGCGACAAGTTCGTCATTGTTGACGAAGAAGGAAGTGCGGTCGCGGTACCGGCGGCGAGCGGCGCGGCCGCCGGGCAGAGCGTGCCCGCGAAGCCCGAGTGGGTTCTCGGCGCGCCGCCGGTCAGCGCGACCGGACCGACCGTGGTCGCCGTCGGGTCGGGCGGGACGGTGGTGTTCGCGGTCACGCCGGTGACGCGCGACGTGCCGAAGTTCGTCGTGCGCCGCATCGAGAACGGCAAACTGGTGTACGAGAGCGAGGCCGCCGCACAATCGCCGATGGCGGGCGCGCCGGCGGTGGTGGGCGACGCGCTCTTGATCGCGACCGCGGACGGGTTCGTGAACCGGTTCGTGCCGGGCGACGGGCGCGTGCGCCCGGGTTCGCTCACACCGGGTCCGGGCTGGCGCACCGACCGTCGCGCGGACGGCGCGTGCGCGATTACGCCGCTGTCGGATGTCGCGTTCGCCACCAGCGACGGCGGGAAGCGCGTCAGCCGCTGGGAGTGGCCGGTCGCGGCGAACGCGCGCTGGAGTCTTTCGGCCGCGTGGGAGCTGCGCCAAGAAGCGGCGGGCGCGGGCGTCGCCGTGCCGCCAGAGGGCGACGGCCCGCCGCGGGTGCTGTTCGCGGACACGAGCGGCGGCGTGTGGGCGTTCGCCGCGGACCGCCCCGGCCCGGCGCTGCGCCGCTGGAGTGCCGGCGAAGCGGTGCCCGCGGGCAAGCCGAGCGCGCTCGTGCGCAACCTCGACACGGCGAAGCCCGCGGTCGCGCTGGTGCTCGACGGCAAAGCAGTAGTGGCGCTGGACCCGAACCGCAAGGAGGCGCTGTGGCCGATGCCGCCGAGCGACTTGGCCGTGGTGGGCGCGCCGCAACCGGTCGCGGGGAACCGGTGGATCGTAACCGACCTGACGGGGCGCGTGCTGGTGCTGGACGGTGCGACCGGCGGTGCGGTGGAAACGAAGTCGGTGGGCCTGCCGGGCGCGGTGCCCGCGAGCCCGGCCGGCGCATCGGCGGAACTGGTCCTCGCCCCGCTCACCGACGGTTCCGTGGTGGTGATCGAGTTACCGAAGTGACAGGGACGTGGTTGGCTCGTTCGCGAAGGGCGCACAGGGCTTCCGCCCTGTGCTACGGTAGCCGGCCCCTCCGGGGCGGAAAGGCAATCGCGCGTCTTCATGTCCGAGCACCCTGCGGAGCAGGGTCGCCTACCGTAGCCCTGTGTGGCCGACGCGGACAAGCCAAACCCCTTTCACCGCCGCGCGCCGGCTCCTATAACGGCTCAACCACCGTTCACCGGAGCCAGCCGCGATGAAGGTTCACGAGTATCAGGCCAAAGAGTTGCTCAAGGCCGCGGGCGCGAACGTTCCCGATCACATCGTTTGCAAGACGCCCGACGAAGTCGCCGCCGCGTTCGACCAACTCAGCAAGGGCGGCGGGGTGATGGTGAAGGCCCAGATCCACGCCGGCGGGCGCGGCGCGGGCCAACTCGCCGGCTACGGCGAGAAACTCGGCGGCGTGAAGTTCTGCACCAGCAAAGAGAAGGCGAAGGCCGTCGCCGAACTGATGCTGAAGTACCCGCTGAAGACACTCCAAACCGGCCCGAACGGGCAGCCGATTCGCACGCTCATCGTGCAGGCCGACGCCGAACCCGCGAAGGAGTTCTACGTCGCGGTGGTGTTCGACCGCGCCATCGGCCAACCGCTGCTCATGGCGTCCGCGGCCGGCGGCATGGACATCGAGAAGGTCGCGCACGACACGCCGGAACTGATCCTGAAGGTGCCGTTCGCGCCGGAAACCGGGTTGCTCCCGTTCCAAGCGCGGCGGCTCGCCTACGAACTCGGCTTCACCGGCGATCAGGTGGGCAAGGCCGAGAAGATCATGCTGGCGCTCTCCAAGGTGTACTTGGCGAAGGACGCGACGCTCGCCGAAGTGAACCCGCTGGCGGTCACGAAGGCCGGCGACGTGGTGGTGCTCGACGCGAAGTTCGACTTCGACGACAACGCGCTGTTCCGGCACCCGGACGTCGCGGCCCTGCGCGACGAGAGCGAAGAGAACCCCGCGGAGGTGCGCGCGGGCAAGGCGAACCTGAACTTCATCCAACTGGACGGCACCATCGGCTGCCTCGTGAACGGCGCGGGCCTCGCGATGGCGACGATGGACATCATCAACTACCACGGGAAGGCGCACGGCGTGGGGCCGGCGAACTTCTTGGACGTGGGCGGCGGCGTGACGCCGGCCGGCGCGATCGAGGCGTTCCGCATCATCCTGTCGGACCCGAAGGTGCGCGGCATTCTGGTGAACGTGTTCGGCGGCATCGCGAGCTGCGCGACCATCGCCGAGGCGCTCGTGAAGGCCGGCAAAGAAGTGGGCTTCAAGGTGCCCGTGGTGGTGCGCCTCGAAGGCAACCAAGTGGACAAGGCGAACGAGATCCTGAAGGCCGCCGCGGGCGAACTGCCCACGCTGAAGGTGGCCTCCGACCTGACCAGCGCCGCGAAGTTGGTGGTCGAACTGAGTAAATAGCGCCGTCGTTCAATCAGGCTTGGAGTGAGTCCAGCGTCCCCATCGGAAAGGAACCGACATGACCGCGCCCCGGACGTTCCGCGCGCTCGCGCTGCTTCTGGCCTGTGCGTGTACCGCCGCGCTCGCGGGCTGCGGCCCCAAGCCCCAAGGCAACAAGAAGGGCGACGACCCCAACAAGAAGGTCGAACCGACGCCCGCGCCCGGCCCAGACGACAAGAAGGGCACCCCGGACGCGCCGACGCCCGTGCCAAAGAGCACCCTCGGCGAGGCCGAAAAGGGCGCGACCGACGCGGCTACCGCGTTCACCCGCGACCTCGGTAGCGGCGCGGCCAAAACCGACGCGCTCAGCGCTGCGTTCCTGAAAGCGATCGGCAAGCCGCTCGAACTGCCCAGCGACAAGGAAAAGGGCTTCAGCGCCGACAACGCCGGCACGTGGCTCAAGCGCGCCGGCGACGCGCTCACGTTCGGGCTGCCCATCAAGCAGAATCAGGTGGGCGACACGGTGTTCATCCGCGGCACGGTCAGCGGCCCGCGGTTCCAAGGCGACACCGGCAGCTACTGCCTGCGGCTCGTGAAAGAGGGCGGCTCGTGGAAGGTCGATCTGCTCACCGTGTCGTCGGCCGACAACGGTGACGTAAAGCCGCTTGAAACGCCGGAGGGCGTCGCACAGGCGTTTGCGCTCGCCGCGTTCGTGGAAACTGCGGCCGACGGCAAGGGCTTGGAGCGCGACGAGCGCGCCTTGGCGCTGGCCGCGGTGATCGCTCCCGAACTGCGCAAGACTCTCGCCGGTCCGTTCGACAGCGACCGGGCCGCGGGCTTGGACTTCAACCGCGGCGCGCTCGTCACGGCCGCGGTGAAGATCGGCGGCGGCACCTCGGCGTTCACCGCGACCCGCGCCGCCGACGGCCCGACGTTCGCTGTGGAACTCACCAAGCCCGCGGGCAAGGTGCGGTACACCGTGAAACTGACGAAGGGCACCGGTGCGAACGAGTGGCTGGTGTCCGAAGTGACCGAAGCCGCGAAGGGGTGAGTGCGATGCCGCCGGACGACGCGCTCGAGCGCCTGCACCGCGACCTCGGCTTGAAGCGGCTGAGCGCGGTGTGGGCGAAGCTCGAAATCCTGATCGGCCTGCTCGCCGCGGCGGTCGGATCCGTCGTCGCGGTGCGGCTCGCCGCGCGGCCCGAAACCGAAGTGCCGGAGTGGGCGTGGCTCGCGCCGGTGCTGCTGGTGGCGCTGGGCGGCTACCTCGCGCTCGCCGGGCACCGCAGCCACTTGTATCAATCGAACAACCGACTCGTCGCGCACCTCGCCGAGTTGATTCGCAGCCAACACCAACCCGCCGAGAAGGGTCCATGAGCATCCTCGTTTCCTCGTCCACCCGCGTCATCACTCAGGGCATCACCGGTTCGGCCGGCAGCTTCCACACCGACCAGTCGCTGCTCTACGGCGCGCAGTTCGTCGGCGGCGTCACGCCCAAGAAGGGCGGCACCACGTGGAAGGGCGAGAAGAGCGGCAAGGAACTGCCGGTGTTCAACACCGTGGCCGAGGCGGTGAAGGCGACCGGCGCGAACGCGAGCATGATCTTCGTGCCACCGGTCGGCGCGGCCGACGCCATCATGGAGGCCGCGGACGCGGGCATCGAACTGATCGTCGCCATCACCGAGGGCATCCCGGTTCTGGACATGGCCCGCGCGAAGCGGTTCCTGCAAACGAAGCCCAAGTCGCGGCTCGTGGGGCCGAACTGCCCCGGCGTCATCACGCCCGGTCAGTGCAAGATCGGCATCATGCCCGGTCACATCCACAAGCCGTGCGGCCCCGGCGAAAAGGGCGTCGGCGTCATCTCGCGGTCCGGCACCCTCACATACGAAGCGGTGTTCCAACTCACCGCGCTCGGGCTGCCGCAGAGCACCTGCGTGGGTATCGGCGGCGACCCGGTGATCGGCACGTCGCAAATCGACCTGCTAGAGATGTTCGAGAAGGACGACGGCACGTCCGCGATTCTGATGATCGGCGAGATCGGCGGCACCGCTGAGGAAGCCGCCGCGGAGTACGCGGCGAAGAACTGCAAGAAGCCGTTGGCGGCGTTCATCGCGGGGCAAACCGCGCCGCCGGGCCGGCGGATGGGCCACGCGGGTGCGATCGTGTCCGGCGGCAGCGGCAAGGCCGAAGACAAGATCGCGGCACTCGAAAAGGCCGGGTTCGTGGTCGCCCCGACGCCCGCGGACCTCGGCTGGGCCGTGCAGACCGCCATCGCGAAGAAGGCGAAGAAGTAAGGCGGCTTGATTGTGGCGCGCCGCCCCGCGCCCCTTCCCCACCGGCACGCCAAACCGGGGAGCGCCGCGAGCGGCCCCCCCGCGCAGCGCACTTCACCTTGCCCGGTTTCCGCGGGCACGCTATACGACGCGCACCGCGGGACACTCTGCCTCGCACGGACGCACACATGCCGCGCACCATCGCTTGTTTCGTACTCGCTTTCGCGCTATTGGGCGGCGGCTGCTCGTGGCTGCGCGCGCCGAACGCCGGGCCGTTCGCCAAGAACAAGAAAGCCCCACCGCCGCCCTACGGGAGCGTGCAGCCGGAACCGACGGCGAAGGGGCCGGTGCCGAACCAGTCGCCGCCCGGCATCGCGTTCGCGGAGCCGACGCCCCCGCTCCCGCCCGACGACCCCTCGCTCGTACCGCCGAAGGTCGATCTCAAACTCGCCGGCGCGACGGAACCGACCGCGCCGCAGCCCGCGCCCGCCGCGCCCGCAACCGACGCGCCCGCGAAAAGCACCGCGGCGCTGAAGGAACTGCTCGGCACCGCCAACGGCGCGTGGAAGAAGGTGAGCACCTACGAACTGGTCCTGACGCGCCGCGAGATCAACCCGAAGGGCGACCCGGTGCGCGACACCGTGCTGTTCCACTACCGGCGCGAGCCGATGGCCCTGCACACCCACAACCTCGAGGGCAACAGCAAGGGCCGCGAAACCGTCTACAACCCCGGCAAGTTCGGCGATACCATTCACCTGAAACTCGGCGTCGGCGACCACCCGATCGCCCGCCCCGGGTTCGTCACCTCCAAGTCGCCGGACGACCCGGCGGTGTCCGAGAAGGCCCGGTACAGCGTGCGCGAGATCGGCCACGGGAAGCTGATCGCGCGCCTCGAAGCGGCGCTGGCGAAGCTCGAAGCCGGCAAGTCGGCCCCGGACGCGCTCGCGCTCGAAACCGGTGTGACGCGCCCCGAGTGGCCGGACCCGCTGACCCGCGTCACGCACCGGCTCGCGCGCGGCGACGACCCGGTCATGCCCGCCGGGGGCACACGCACCTACTTCTTCGACACCAAGTCCGGTTCGCCCTCGTTCGGGCTGCCGGTGCTCGTGACCGCGACCGACGCGACCGGCAAGGAAGTCGAGTTCTACCTGTTCGAGAAGTGGAAGAACCCCGCGAACCTGACCGACGCCGACTTCGACCCGGCCCGGCTGAAGAAGAAGTAGCGGGCGCGACTTACAGGAGGGCGGAGTAGAGCGCGACCGACGCGAGCACGACCAGCACCCATACCGGGTACGACCAGTACTTCACAGCGTTCGTGAAGTTCGAGAACTTCGGGTCGCGCTTCATCCCGATCGGGCACGCGGCCACCGCGAGCGCGACGGCCGCGAGCGCGAGCACCGCCTGAACGGTCGCGTCGCTCAGGAGGAAGATCGGCACCAGCGCGACAATCGAGAGGTACACGAGCAAATCGGCGGGCGTCAGGCCGAGCCACTCGAGGAGTTCGCGGTTGTCGGACATCGTTCACCCCGGTGCGGCCCGTTCGGCACTCGATTCTACCCGAACGCGCCGGACGTGTCGCCGGTCCGCTCGCTGTCGTACCGACGCTCACGCGTCGGGCTACAACCCGACACGTAAGCGAGGGGGACACGCTTCAACCCGATTCGGTGTCAGTCGGCGCTGACCGGAGCCGAGTCGCGCGCGTCCGGTGCGCGAACTGGCGTGGCCAAGACGCCCCGTGTTGGCCCATGTTGGCCACCCGAGTTGGCCAACTGGCTAACTCGCACGAAATACTAGAAATCCTAGTGTTTCGTGCGTCCTAGCCACCGAGTTGGCCAACCCCTCGCGCGCTATATCCCCCCGCCACGTCATTCGGGCGTCATTCGGGCGTCATTCGGGGCGTTTCGCGGCGCACGTCGCGTTCGCGCGCCCCAACGAACCGCCCCGCACCGGAACGCTCGCGCGCTGGTACAGAATACTATACACAAGAACAATGTGTGTCAACGGGCGAACTGCGGCGCACCGTTCGCCCGATCCGCACCGCGCCCGAACCGGGACGCGCTCGGGACCGTCCGCGCGGGCGGCACGTTCAACACCGGGTGAGCTCCACTCCGCTCACCGCGTTCGTGTTCGCGCCTGCCATTTCTCCCCGCGTCGGCCTGCCAACCTGTCACGTTCGCGCGCCCGGTCCTCCGGATGCGATGTGCCAACTGCTTGCCCATTATCCACTTGCGTTGCGCGTCGGCGCTGGCACGCGGCTTGCATGCATGGCACACCAGCTATCCCTTACGTTCACCAGAGGCGGATAGAACCGATGGCAGCTAAGCAACTTTCGTACGCGGACGACGCCCGCCAAAAGCTCCTCGCCGGGGCCAGCAAACTCGCGCGCGCCGTGCGCTCCACGCTCGGGCCGCGCGGCCGCAACGCGGTGCTCGATAAAGGCTGGGGCAGCCCCACCGTCACGAAGGACGGTGTGACGGTCGCCGAAGACATCGAGCTGAAAGACCCGTTCGAGAACATGGGCGCGCAGCTCGTCAAGGAAGCCGCGAGCAAGACGAGCGATGTGGCCGGCGACGGCACCACCACCGCCACCGTGCTCGCGGAGTTCGTGTTCCGCGAGGGCCTCAAGGCCGTGGCCGGCGGCCACGACCCGATGGCCGTCGTGCGCGGCATCCAAAAGGGCGTCGAGGAAGTGGTGAAGGAACTGGAGAATCTCGCCGAGAAGATCGACGCGAAGGACAACAAGAGCATCACCGAAGTCGCCAGCATCGCCGCGAACAACGACCGCGAGATCGGCAAGAAGCTCGCGGAGGCGATGAAGCTGGTCGGGGCCGACGGCGTCATCACGGTGGAAGAGGGCAAGACCGCCGACACCGAGGTGAAGGTGGTTCAGGGGATGCAGTTCGACCGCGGCTACCTCAGCCCGCACTTCGTGAACAACCCCGAAGCGGTGACGTGCGAGTTCGACAACCCGTACATCCTGATTTACGAAGAGAAGATCAGCACGCTGAAGTCCGTCCTGCCGCTGCTGGAGTGGGCGCACAAGGAAAAGGCCCACCTGCTCATCATCGCCGAAGACATCGAGGGCGAGGCGCTCGCGGGCCTCGTGCTGAACAAGCTGAAGGGCGTGCTGCAGGTGTGCGCGGTGAAGGCCCCCGGCTACGGCGACCGCCGCAAGGCCATGCTCGAAGACATCGCGGTGCTCACCGGCGGCAAGGCCATCTTCAAAGACCTCGGCATCCAACTCGACGCGGTGGAGCAAGGGCCGAAGGGGCCGAAGCTCGCGGTGCTCGACATGCTCGGCCGCGCGAAGAAGGTGAAGATCGACTCCGAGAACACCACCGTGACCGAGGGCAAGGGCGACAAGACCGCGATCGAGGGCCGCGCGGAACTGATTCGCAAGGAGGTCGAGAAGACCGAGAGCGAGTACGACCGCGAGAAGCTGCAAGAGCGGCTCGCGAAGCTCGCGGGCGGCGTCGCCCAACTGAAGGTCGGCGGGGCCACCGAAACGGCCATGAAGGAGCGCAAGGCGCTGTACGAGGACAGCCTGCACGCGACCCGCGCGGCCATCGCCGAAGGCATCGTGCCCGGCGGCGGCGTGGCGCTGCTGAACGCCCGCAAGGCGCTCGACAAGGTGAAGCTCAAGGGTGACGAGGCGGAAGGCGTGCGGGTGCTGTTCCGCGCGCTCGAAATGCCGTGCCGCATGATCGCGGAGAACGCCGGCAAGGACGGCACCGTGGTCGTCGCCAACATCCTGAAGGGCAAGGACAAGAACCACGGCTACAACGCCGACACCGACGAGTACACCGACCTGCGCAAGGCCGGCGTCATCGACCCGGTGAAGGTGACCCGCTCGGCGCTCCAGCACGGGGCGAGCGTGGCGTGCCTGCTGCTCACCAGCGAGTGCGTGATCGCGGACATCCCGGAACCGAAGAAGGCCGGCGGCGACCACCACGACGATCACCACGGCGGCGGCATGGGCGGCATGGGCGGCATGGGCGGCATGGGGATGATGTAATTGGTTCTTTGTTATTGGTTGCTCGTTATTGGTCGTTCGCGCCCGACCGGGCGCACCCAATAGCGAGCAACCAATCGCCAACAGCAATAGCCAATAACAAGCAGCCAATCACAAATAACTACCGGGTGACTCATGGCGAAAGCAGACAAACAACAGCAACTGACCTTGAAGCCGCTCGACGACCGCGTGGTGCTGGAGCCGCTGGAGGCGGAAGAGAAGACCAGCGGCGGCATCCTGCTGCCGGACGCGGCCAAGCAGAAGCCGCAACAGGCGAAGGTGGTCGCGGTCGGGCCGGGCAAGCTGACCGACGGCGGCACCCGCACCGCTCTGGCGGTGAAGGTGGGCGATACCGTGCTGTTCGGCAAGTACAGCGGCTCGGACGTGGAAGTGAACGGCAAGGAGTACAAGATCGTGCGCGAGTCCGAGATCCTCGGGAAGATTGGCAAATAGTGATGAGTGACGAGTGGTGAGTGACGAGTCCGAAGGGGCTCCGCTCACCACCCCACTCACGCGGGTCGCTCCTCATCACTCATTACACATAACTCGGAACTGGTGAACTCATGCCGAAGCAACTGCTCTACACCGACGAGGCCCGGAAGAAGCTGCTCACGGGCGCGGAGAAACTGGCCCGCGCGGTCGGCTCCACCCTCGGGCCGACCGGCCGGAACGTGATCATCGACAAGTCGTTCGGCGGCCCCACGGTTACGAAGGACGGCGTGACGGTTTCCAAGGAAATCGACCTGCCGGACCCGTTCGAGAACATGGGCGCGAAACTGGTGAACGCGGTCGCGCAGAAGACCTCCGACACCGCCGGCGACGGCACCACCACCGCGACCATCCTCGCGCTGGCCATCTACCAAGAGGGGCTGCGCAACATCACCGCGGGCGCGAACCCGATGGCGGTGAAGCGCGGCATCGACAGGGCCGTGGCGAAGGCCGTCGAGTTCCTTGAGAAGCCCCAAGAGGACGGCGGGCTGACGCGCCGCGTCACCAAGAAAGAGGAGATGAAGAACGTCGCGGCGATCAGCGCGAACAACGACCCGAAGATCGGCGAGATGATGGCCGAGGCGTTCGAGAAGATCGGCCGCGACGGCGTCATCACGGTGGAAGAGGGCAAGACCTCCGAAACCGTGTCCGAGTTCGTGGACGGCATGCAGTTCGATAAGGGCTACATTTCGCCGTACTTCGTGGTGAACACGCCCGAACTGAAGTGGGAACAGGAAGACGTGCTGGTGCTCCTGTTCGAGAAGAAGCTCTCGAACGTGCGCGAGATGCTCCCGCTGCTCGACCGCGTGGCCCAAGCGCGCAAGCCGCTGCTGATCATCGCCGACGACGTGGAGAGCGAAGCGCTGGCGGTGCTGGTGGTGAACCGGCTGCGGGGGCTGCTGGAAGTGTGCGCGGTGAAGTCGCCGGGCTTCGGCGACCGCCGCAAGGCGATGATGGAAGACATCGCGGTGCTCACCGGCGGCACGTTCGTGAGCGAGGACCGCGGTATCGCGCTGGACAGCCTCGAAGAGGTGTCGCCGCAAGAAGCGCAGCGCGGCGCGCGGCCGGAGCCGAAGGTGTTCAAGATGCTCGGCCACGCGAACAAGGTGAGCGTGGACAAGGAGAACTGCACCATCATCGTGGAGGCGGAGAAGGACAAGGCCCGCCGGGCCGCGATCGCCGCCCGCGTGCAGACCATCCGCACCCAGATGGACCAGACCGAGAGCGAGTACGACAAGGAGAAGTTCTCGGAGCGGCTGGCGAAGCTGGTGGGCGGCGTGGCGATCATCAAGGTGGGCGCGTCGACCGAAGCCGAGATGAAGCAGACCAAGGCCCGCATCGAGGACGCGCTGCACGCGACCCGCGCCGCGGTGGCCGAGGGCATCCTGCCCGGCGGCGGCACGGCGCTCTTGCGGTGCATCCCGGTGGTGGAAGCCGCCGCGGAGAAGCTCAAGGGCGACGAGCGCATCGGGGCCGAGATCGTGGCCCGCGCGCTCTCGAAGCCGATTCGCACCATCGCCGAGAACGGCGGGGCCGACGGCGCGGTGGTGGCCGACGAGGTGATCACGCAAGGTGAGAAGAACCCCAACCTCGGCTACAACGCGAACACCGGCAAGTTCGTCGACATGCTCAAAGAGGGCATCATCGACCCGCTGCGGGTGACCCGCTCGGCACTCACCAACGCCGCGAGCATCGCCGGGCTGATGCTCACCACCGAGGTCATGGTCACGCGCCTCGAAGAGCCGGAAGAGGGCAAGAAGGTGAAAGTGGTGACCGGCGCGGTGGCGTAACGTCAGTGCACAGTTCAAAATGAAAAGTGTAAAATGAAGAGAACGGACCGCGAAAGCGGGAGCGCGCTCTCCATTTTACACTTTTCCTTTTTCACTTTGAACTTGCCCGAGGGCGCATGGCTGAGAAGCGCTGCTATTACGAGGTGCTCGGCATCAGCCGCACCGCGACGGAAGTCGAAATCACGAAGGCGTACCGCTCGCTCGCCAAGCAGTACCACCCGGACCGCAACGTCGGCGACGACGAGGCGAAGGCCAAGTACGCCGAAGTGGACGAGGCGTATTCCGTTCTGAACGACGAATCGAAGCGCGCCCGCTACGACCGGCACGGGCACGCGGGCGTGCAGGGCGGCGCGGCCCCCGGCGGCGGGGGCGTGGACCTCGGCGACATCTTCGGCGGCCTCGGCGACCTGATCGAGGGCATGTTCGGCGGGCGGCGCGGCGGCGGTGCCCGCGGGCCGCGGCGCGGCGAGAGCATTCAGGCCGTGCTCGATCTCGAACTGCTCGAGGCCGCGACCGGCGTCAGCAAAACGTTCACGGTGCCGTCGGAACAGATCTGCCGCGAGTGCGGGGGCACCGGCGCGAAAACCGGCACGCAACCGGCGCAGTGCCGGCGGTGCCGCGGGCAGAAGTTCGAGGTGGTGAACACCGGGTTCGGGTTCGCGGAGCGCGTGCGGTGCCGCGGGTGCAGCGGGCGCGGGGTCGTGATTACCGACCCGTGCCCGGCGTGCCGCGGCGCGGGCCGCGTGGAAGCGCGCGAGCAGGTGACGGTGAACGTTCCGCCCGGTGTGGACACCGGCATGCGGTTCACCTACCCCGCGGCCGGGCACGCCGGCGACCCGGGCGCGCCGCGCGGCGACTTGGAACTGGTCATCCGCGTGCGCGAAGACAAAACCTTCGAGCGCGACGGCCACAACCTGATCTGCCAGTGCCCGATCTCGTTCGCGCGCGCCGCTCTGGGCGGCCCGGTAGAACTGACCGCGCTCACCGGCGAAAAGGTCACGGTGGACGTGCCGAAGGGCGCGCAGTCCCACACCGCCGTGGTGCGCGTGCCCGGCCACGGCATGCCGAACCTCGACGACCCGAAGCGCAAGGGCGACCTGCTCGTACAACTGGTGGTCGAAACGCCCACCAAACTGAGCGCCGAGCAAGAGCAGTTGTTCCGCAAGCTGGCCGAACTCGAAGGCACAACGGTGCCCGCGCCGCGCAAGGGCATGTTCAGCAGGCTGAAGGATCTGGTTACGGGCGACGGCGACCAGAAAGAGAGTTGAGAGCGGGCGGCGGACAGTGGGCAGAAAGCAACGGACCGGAACCCGGTTCTTCTGTGCTCTGCGCTCTGTTCTTCCCACTGACCACTGACCACTGACCACTACTCCAATGACCGACGACACGCAAGAAACGCCGACGCTCGCGGACCCGGCTTCGGAACTGGCCGCGGTGCGCTCGAAGCTCGAAGCGACCGAGGCCGAGCTGAACAACTACAAGCTGCGGCTCGCGGACTTCGACAACGCCCGCAAGCGGCTGCTGCGCGACGCGGAGACCGATCGCAAGTACGCGGCCGAAGCGGTGCTCCGCGACCTGCTGCCGGCGCTGGACACGCTCGAGCGCGCGGTGGCGGCGGCGAAACAGGCCAACGACACCGGGCCGCTGGCGTCCGGCGTGGCCGCGACCGCCGCGCAGGTGCTCGACGCGCTGAAGCGGCACGGCGCGACCCGCATCGAGTGCGAGCCGGGCGCGCCGTTCGACCCGAACCGCCACCAAGCCGTGATGGAGCAGCCCGGCACCGCGTTCGCGCCCGGAAGCGTCGTGCAGGTGCTCGCACACGGCTTCGTGCTCCACGACCGCGTCATTCGCCCCGCCACCGTCATCGTTGCCTCTTAACGCCTACCACACCACCATGCCGACCTACGACTACCAGTGTTCCGCGTGCGGGCACACGTTCGACGAACTGCAATCGTTCAACGAACCGCCGCTGACCAAGTGCCCGAAGTGCAAGAAGAACAAGTTGGAGCGACTGTTCGGCGGGGGCGGCGCGATCATCTTCAAGGGCAGCGGGTTCTACGAAACCGACTACCGGCGCACCGGCGACGCCGCGCCCAAGCCCGAAGGCGAAGCCGCGAAGGGCGACGCGAAGGCCGACGCGCCCGCGGCGGCACCGGCACCGGCGGCCGAGGCCAAGCCCGCGGCGAAGCCCGACCCCAAACCGGGCGGGGGCGCGAAGAAGAAGGGCAAGTGAGCCGGTTCGGGTCGGCGCGGTTGGCGCGGGAATTTCCGAAGTTCGGGTTGGGGCGAACCGATGAGTAGTGTGCGGTGTCCGATCTGTGACGCGGCGATGCCGGGGAACTGGACCGAGTACCCGGACTACCCGTTCTGCTCGGCCCGGTGTCGCACCATCGACCTCGGGCGCTGGCTCGACGGCCGCTACGCGATCCCGGACCCGACACCGCCCGACGACGCTTCGACTCCCGCCGACGGCGCTTGAACCGGTCGATCCTCCGACCGCTTACCGTATAGATTCCCGCGGGCCGCGCGTTCCCCACGCGCGGCCCGCGGCCGTTTCGGGTACAATTCCACACACCGCCACGGACGGCCGCACGCCCAACACCCGGTGCCGCCGTGACCTACCTCATCGACGGGTACAACCTGATGTTCGCGGCCGGACTCGTCTCGAAGGCGACGCCCCCGGCGCGCTGGGAAAAGGCGCGCGCGAAGTTCCTCGATTGGCTCGCGCCGGCGGCCCCGCGCGCCGAACTGCGCGTCGTGTTCGACGCGCAGAACGCCCCCGCGCGCAGTTCGGAAGAAGTGGTGAACGGGGTGCGCGTCGTGTTCGCGTACCAGCAAACGGCCGACGACCGCATCGAAGAGTTGCTGGCGAAGGAACCGCGCCCGGAGCGCGTGTCGGTGGTGTCGAACGACTCGCGAGTGCGCGAGGCCGCGCGCCGCGCCGGGTCCGCGTTCCTTTCGTGCGAAGCGTTCACGGACTGGCTGATCTCCGAAGCCCCGCCGCCCCGCGCGCCGAAGCCCGCGGCTGAGGAAAAGCCGACCGCGGGCGCGATCGAACCGGACCTACTGGCGGTGTTCACCGCCCCCAAGCGCCCGCGGTGAACCGGCGGTCACGGGCCGCGGAGCTTCTCCGTGTAGTCGGCCAACCGCTTGTGCACCGCGTTGAAGTCTTGCACCCCGTGCGCTTTCGGCGCGTTTTGCGCGTAAAACTCGGGGGCGAGGCCCCGCACCTCGTGCGTGCCGTCCGCGGTGCGCACGCGCACCACCGTGGTGGGCAGGTCGAGCACTTTGGGCAGCTTGAGGCGCTTGGCTTCGGCTTGGGTCTCGCGCTCCATCGTTGCGGAATCGATGTCGAAGAAGTGGCGCTCGCTCACGGCGAACTTGAGGAACTCGAGTACCGTATCCGGGTCCAGTTTCACCTCCACCGGTTTGCGGTCGCCGAACGGATCGATGAGCGTTACCCGGCCGTCGGCACGAATCGTAAGAAACGGCGCGTTCGTCTTGCGCGGCGGCGTGTAGCCGCCCACGTAGTCCAATTCGATCACCGCGACGGTGCCGTCTTTGGGGAGCGCGACCGCCTTCGGCCCGGCGAGGTCGCCCGCCGGGCGCCGCGAGTGGAGCGCCCACCAACCGGACGTGGACTCGGGGAGGAGAATCACCACGCCGCTCTCGTACACCTGCACCCGCGCGGTGGTGTCGAACAACGGTTCCGAGGCGGACACGGCGCGCCCCATCGCCTCTTCGATCTTGGCGTCCGCGAGCACCTTGCGGAACTCGTCCGGGATCGGTTTGCCGGGGCGCAGGACGTCAATCGCCATCGACCGCTTGCCCGCCGTGTCCGTGACGACCACACGCGCGCGGTACGTCATCACTTCGTACCGCTTGCCGGCGACCGGCACGAGCGGGTACCGGCTCATTTCGTCGGCCGGGCGCAGGTCGATCGGCCTCTTCGGGTGCGCGTTCCACCAGATCGTCCCGGTCGCGCGCTCCTTTACGACGGTACCGCCGCGGAACACTTGGAACGTTACGGCCGCGCCGAGCGCGCTCATTTCGTACGTCACCGGTTCGCCGAGGAGAACGGTCAGTTCCGGTTCGCGCGCGAGGAACTCGGCGAGGGCCGCCCCGATCGACTTGCCCTTGGCCCCGGCCACGCCCGCCACGGTGCTGCGCCCGTTTGAATCGGCGAGTTGCACGCGGTCCTCGTAGACCGTGTACGCGAACGCCCCGGTGAACCCCGGGATCCGCTGCACGCGCGCCAGTTCCGTCAGCTTCTCGTCGACCGGCTTCGGGGCCTCTCCCCCCTTACCGTCGATGGTGATCGACCGCACCGCGGCCTCGAATGTGGCCGCGTGCTTGTTCCACTGGTCCGCGGTCGCGGCCAGCACGAACACGAAGAACTGACGGTCGTCCTTCGGGACTTTGGTCACGAGCACGATGGACCGCGATTTGCGCCCCGGCAACCCGGCGTTGCCGGCGTCGGTTTTGTCGGTCAGGTCGAACCGCTTCGCCGCCTGACCGCCCAGCGTTACCGCGGTCTCGCGGATCTCGACGTCTTTCGGGTCCACCTTGAACTCGCCGGTTGCCGAGCGGCCCACCAGAATCGCCGCCGCGGTTTTGGGAATCGGGTTCCCGTCGATGGTCCACAACCCCACGACTTCGGTACCGGGTTCGAACACCAGTTCCTGCCACCCGCTCGGCACCGCGATGCCCACGCGGTCCTTGGTTTTCGGGCTGAGTTTGGGTTCGGGCTGTGCCGCCGCGGTGGCACACAGCGCGAGCGCCACCGCGAGGAGCGAGTAACGAGCGAGTGACATGGATGTGCTTTCGATGAGGAGGGAGGGAGGGGGTACCATAAAATTAGAGAGGCGCACGGACGAAACGATTCGCGTGGGCGAGCCGAACCCGCGGCGCGGGGCGCGTGTCGTGTGTGGCATGAGCGATCCCGCGCCACAGAGGTTCCTCGTGTTCGGCGACCTCCACGGCCGAATACTCCCCGCGTTCCGGTTCGCGTCGTATTGGGCGCGGCTCACCGAACGCGCGCCGTGCGGGTTGCTCCAAGTCGGCGACCTCGGCTACTTCCCGGACGTCGCCCGCATCGACAAAGCCACCCTCCGCCACGCGAAAGACGACCCGCTCGAACTCGGCACGCTCGACGTGGTCGAACGCACCGAAATCGCGGACCGCACCTTCGACGACGACCCGCACTGCACCTTCGACCTGTGGTTCACCGCCGGCAATCACGAAGACTTCGACGAACTCGAGCGCTTGGCCCGCGCGAGCGGCGACCAACCGGATTTCGTGGTCGATGCGTACTGTCGCGTCCGCGGCATTAAAGACGGCGCGGTGCGCGACTATCCGATTTCCGAGGAGCAACCGGGGCTGAAGGTCGGCGCGCTCTGGGGCGTGGACGGGCACGGCGCGAACGGGCGCAAGAACCTCCCGCCGCGCGGCTACATCGCGGAGAGGGCCGTCGATCGGCTCTCGCTCGAAGCCTTCGACGTGCTGCTGTCGCACGACGCACCGAAGGACGCGAAACGCGTGGGCTACGGCAGCGAGTTGCTCGCGGCGCTGATCGAGTCGGCGCAACCGCGGTTCGCGTTCTTCGGGCACTACAGCGGCGACGGCGGTCGCAGCGAAGCCGACTACGGCCGCACCGAGGTGTACCACCTTGCCGGCTTCGAGCTGCGCACCCGCGACGGCAGCCCCGAAAGCGGCAGCGTCGGCGTGCTGGAGTGGCTGAACGGCGAAGGCACGTTCGAGCTGATCGAAGACGACGACCTGAAGGGCTTCACGCGCCACAACTGGAAGTGGGTGTGACGCGCTTCTTGCTCGGTTGAAATGATGCCGGATGTTCTTGTGGCACCGGCCTCTGGCCGGTGCAAAGTCCGAGGATTCTTGACACCGGCCAGAGGCCGGTGCCACAAGAAACACTGCTCGGACGCATCATTTCAACAGCGCGACGCGCGCTCACCCCAAATCGAACGCGACCGCCGCGCCGCGGCCCATCTGGGTTGCGGCGTTCACGAAGATCGTGTCCGCGGTGTCGAGCCGGCCCGCGGCTTCGTGAATGTGCCCGAACACATGGAATCGCGGGTTCGTTTCGTACACGCGACACAGCAGCGAGTGGCTACCGGCGTGTTCGCCGCGATTGGTCCAATCGAGGATGCCGTGCGGCGGGCCGTGCGTGACGAGAACGTCGAGGCCGGTCGGAATCGCGGCCCACTTCTCCGCGAGTTCGACCTCCGACAACATAAACGACCAATCGAAGAACAGCGGTGCCCACGGCGACCCGTAGAACTTCAGCCCCGCGACTTCGCACGCGGAGTCTTCGAGGTAGATCGCGTTCGTGACGCGCGCCCGCGCGCGTTCGGGTTGGTGCTGGAAGCACTCGTCGTGGTTCCCCGCGATGACGACCTTGTGCTTGTGCGGGAGCGTCCCGAGCCAGCGGTCGAACGCTTCGACGCCTTCGAGCGAGCCGTCGAGGGTGAGGTCACCGGCGTGAACGAGAATGTCGCCGTCCGGCACGGTGGTGTACTGGTGCCGCCCGTGGGTGTCCGAAACGAAGACGATGCGCATACCGCGCTCCGGGAGGTTCCACCATCATAGCAGCGGCGCGCCGTCGCGGAGCGCCGGGAACGCTATACTTCACACATCAACCGATTCGCGGGAGTGCGACATGGCCGGGCACAGTCACGCCAAGAACATCATGCGGCACAAGGCCGTTGTGGACGCCAAGCGGGGCAAGCTGTTCAGCAAGCTGAGCCGCTACATCATCATCGCCGCCAAGAACGGCGGCGGCGACCCGACGATGAACCTGCCGCTCCGCTACGCCATCGACAAGGCGCGCTCCGTTTCCATGCCGAAAGACAACATCGAACGGGCTATCAAGCGCGGCACCGGCGAACTCGAAGGCGTCACCTTCGACGAAATCATGTACGAGGGCTACGCGGCCGGTGGCGTCGCGGTGCTCGTGGAAGTGCTCACCGACAACCGCAACCGCACCAACGGCGAGGTGAAGAAGATTTTCGAGCGCGCGAACGCCACCGTCGGCGTACCGGGTAGCGTCGCGTACATGTTCGAGCGCAAGGGGCTGTTCGTCATCGAGACCGCGAAGTTCGGCGACGAAGACGCGCTGATGGGCATCGCGCTCGACGCCGGCGCGGACGACCTGAAGCGCGAGGGCGACGTGTTCGAGATCGTGTGCGACCCGTCGAACTTCTCCGCCGTGAGCGAGGCGCTCAAGAAGGCCGGGGTGGAAACCGCCGAGGCCGAAGTGAAGTACCTGCCGAAGGCGCAAAAGGAAATCGACGTCGAAACCGGCAAGAAGGTGATCCGGTTCATGGACGCCCTCGACGACCACGACGACGTGCAGAACGTGTACACCGACGCGCTGCTGACTGACGAAATGGCTGCGGACTGACGCGGGGTGCCCGTACGGCCGGAGGGAGCGGAACCGCGGGGCCGGGCGCGGGTTGAATCGGCATCGCTCGTTCTTCCCACTTCCACGAGTTCCCCATGAAGCGCGTGCTGTTCGTGTCCCTGTTCGCGTGCGCCGCGGGCCTGTGCTCCGCCGCCGATCCCGCCGCGACCGCTGCACCGGTCACGCGGATGCTTGTGCCGGGCAAGGTGCTTCTGGACGAACCCTTCACCGCGGCGCTCGGCAAAGAGTGGAAGGCCGCGAAGGGCGAGTGGAAACCCGTGGACGGTGCGCTGCGCGGCGCGGAAGTGGCCGCGGACATGCACGGGGCCGTCGCCCGGCGCGACCTGACCATGAAGGACGCTGTGATCGCGGTGGCGTTCAAGTTGGACGGCGCGAAGGTGATCAGTCTGAGCTTCAACGGCGCGAAGGGGCACATCAGTCGCGTGCGCGTCACGCCGACCGGCGTGACGGTTCAGAAGGACGACCAAGACGGCAAGAACGGCCCGGACAAGGGCGCGGTTCTGGACACCGCTAGTGTGACGATCAAGCCCGGGGAGTGGCACAACTTGGTAGTGGAACTGCGCGGCGCGGACATCCTCGCGACGCTGGACGGCAAGCACACCGCGTTCGGCACGCACGAGGCAATTGCGAAAGAGCGCACGAACTTGGGCCTGACGGTGGCGGGCGAAACGGCGTCGTGGAAGGGGCTGAAGGTGTGGGAGGCGAGCGGCCCGGCGAAGGACTGGGACGAGACGAAGAAGAAGTTGCTCGCGGCGAAGAAGAAGTAGCGCGGTTGGGCTTGGCCCGCGGCGCGGCGGGTGCTATCTGCGGGTTATGCGCCGCCTTCCGCTACTGCTGGTTCTCGCGCTCGCGGGCTGCTCGAACGCGCCCGGCGCGGGCCTGCTCGATTGCACGTTCCCCAGCCGCCCGAACCGCGACCGTACGCCGGAGCGCGACGTGCGCCCGCCGGGGCCGGGTGTGGACGTGGG
>JALHNS010000041.1 GCA_022843445.1 Gemmata sp. | reverse complement strand
GTTCTGAATCGCGCCACCGACGCCGCCGCCGCCCGCCGCGCCGCCGACCCCCGCCGCACCGCCGACGGCCCGGTTGTCGACGAACACGCAGTGGCCGATGGTGGCGTTCGCCGGCGGGCCGCCGTCGAGCGAGAACGAGCAGACGGCACCGCCGATCCCGGCGCTGCCGGGGCCACCGGGGTTGCCGGCCGCCCCCAGCGACTGGTTGCGCGCGAAGGTGGTGCCGAGGACGGTCAGCGTGGCCGAGTTGTAGATGCCGCCCCCGAGAGCGGCGACGGTGGGCACCGCGCCCGGCAGCCCGACGACGACGTTGTCCGAAACGACCGCGTCGGAGAGCGTGAGCGTGCCGTCGTTGCGGATGCCGCCGCCGCGCAAGAGGCCGCGCCCGCGGGTGACGGTGAGTTCGTCGATCGCCACTTCCGTGCCGGCGGCGATGTTGAACACGCGGCTCGTATCGTTCCCGCTGACGGCGAGCCGGGCGGCCCCGGGGCCGTCGATGCGCACGTCGTCGGTGAGTGCCAGTTCGCCGCTCGTGAGCGTGATGGTACCACGGGCCGCGGCCGCGAACCGGATCACGTCGGCCCCGGGGTTGGCGTTGGCATCGAGGAGGGCCTGCCGGAGCGAGCCGGCCCCGGCGTCGGCGAGGTTCTGAACCACGAACACGGCGGGAACGGCGCGGTCTTCGAGCACCTCGACGCCCAACCGGGCGCGGGTGCGGGGCTTCGCGGACCCGGCGGGCGCGGGCGGGCGGGCGGGCCGCAGCCAAGAGAGCAGACGCATATCGGGAACTCCTTACGAACGCGGTCTGCGAAGAGAAAACGACGGCCCCTTCGGCGCGCAGACCGTGCGCCGCGGTGCCGGGCCGGCGGGAGCCGACCTCATCGCTCACGTTTCGGGAAGAACTGGCTGTAGCCGCGTCAGAAGTCGCCCGGGAGTTCGCCCCCGGCGCGGGTAACGGCGGCCGCGAACACGCGGACGTTCAGATCGGACTTCAGGAACCGCACCGAGCCGTCGGCGAGCGCCGCGTTCGCCCCGCCGGTGTGGAACGCGTACACCTCACGGTCGTTCGTGCAGTTCACGGCGCAGGTGCCGAAGAAGGCGGTTCCGTCCGGCGTGCTGCCGCGCCCCCACAACAGGCCGCGCGTCGCCCACGGCCCGCCGGACAGCGACACGCCCGGCACCTCGCGCCGGCCCTGCCACAGGCTCGGCCGCCCGGCGCACTCGGCGATCAGGAGCGTGTTCGTCGTGCCGTCCGCGATGTCAGCGACCCCGCGGGCGGCGTTGACCCCGAACACGCCCTCGTAGTGCCCGCGCTCGTCTCGCGGGCCGGCGGGTGCGGCGATCACCCCGGCGCGCACCAGCCCGAGATCGACCACGCTGACGCCCGCGTAGTCCGCGCACGCGGCGGTGCCGGTGAACAGATCGGCCGGCGGCGGGTTGACCGTGGGCACCGATCCGTCCATCAGCCGGTTCGGCCGAGCCGACGGGCACTGCCAGACGGCCAAGTGGGCGTTCACGACCGGCTGGTTCGGCGGGTCGAACCACGACACGTCCCAGTGGTACGCACGGGCGAGCGCCGATTGCTCGATGTACGGCAGCAGGTACGTTCCCATCCCGTGGTGCTTCAACAGCGCGTACTGCGGGAACGCGGGGGCGAGCGGGCCGACCGCGCCCGGCGGGAACTTGCCGCGGTCGTCGTGGTAGCCGTGGCACGCCAGCGCCAGTTGCTTCAGGTTGTTCTGGCACTTGAGGCGCGCGGCGGCCTCGCGCACCTTTTGCACGGCCGGGAGCAACAACCCAATAAGGAGCGCGATAATCGCGATCACCACGAGCAACTCGATCAGCGTGAACCCGCGGCGCGGCATGGTCGTTCCCCCGTGTGTTGCGGCGCGGGCGGCGGCCCGGCCGTGCGCTCAGTGTTCGCCCAACGTCGACAGATCCCAGACCCGCACGGTCTTGTCGCGGCTGCCGGAGTACAGTCGCCGGCCGTCCGCGCTGAACGCCAAACTCGTTACCAGAGCGAGGTGCTCGCGGAAGTTGTGAACCAGCTTCCCGGTTCGGGTGTCCCACAACTTCACGGAGCTGTCTTCGCCCCCGGACGCGAGCCAGCGGCCGTCGTGGAGCGGGCTGAAGGCGACGGCGTACACGTCCCCGCTGTGCCCCTCGAGGGTGCCGAGTAACTTGCCGGTGGCCACGTCCCACACTTTGACCGTGTTCCCTTCGCCCCCGGTTGCCAACCGCCGGCTGTCCGGGCTGAAAGCGACGTTCAGACTCGGCCCCGGCACGCGCGCCGGCAGGGGGTCGCGCGCCTTTTGGGGGCGGTCCAAGTCGCGCGCGTCCCAGAGTTTCACTTGTCCGTCGCCGCTGGCCGAGGCGAGGTGCCGCCCGTCTCGGCTGAAGGCGACCCCGCGCACCTCGCGCGAGTGGGTGCCGAGCAACCCGACCGGTTCCCCCGTCGCGGCGTCCCAGACTTGCACGGCCCCGCTAATGCGGCCGGTGACGACGCGCCGCCCGTTGGGGCTGAAGGCCGCACAGTGGAACGCCCCCGTGCGTGCGTCCTTCCCGGTTCGGAGTGCGGCGAGCAACTTGCCGGTGCGCGCGTCCCAGAACTGCACGGTGTGCAGCGGGAGGTCCGCGCCGGCGGTGACAAGTTGCCGTCCGTCCGGCGACCAGTTGACGCTGAAGACGAGTGTGGCGTGGGCGTCGAACTCGGCGCGCGTGTCGCCGGTCGCCGCGCCCCAGACCTTCACCCGCGTGTACCCGGCCGAGGCGACCGACCCGTCGCGCGGATTCACCGCCAAGGTGCCGACCTCGTCTTCGTGTCGGACGACGAGCAGCGCGTCTTGCCCTTCCCCCTTGCGGAGCGGCCGCGCGTCCCACACGCGGACGGTCCCGTCGATGCTGGCCGAGAGCAACCGGTACCCGTCGGGGCTGAACGCCACGCTCCCGCACTGGTCCGGGTGCCCGCGCAGGCCCAGCACCTCGCGGTCGCTGGCCGCGTCCCACAGGTGAACCGTTTTGCACATGCCGGCCGAAGCGACGAGCCGCCCGTCCGGGCTGAATGCGGCCGACAGCACGCGGTCGGTGTGCGGGTAGGTGTGGACCGCGTCGCCGGTTCGCGCGTCCCACACTTTCACGCTCTTGTCGAGGCTGGCCGAGGCCAACCGCGCGCCGTCCGGGCTGAACGCGAGCGCCGTGACCGGGTGCCCGTGCGCGGGGAACGTGCGCAGCGCCGGCCCCCCCGCGTCCGCGTCCCACAGCCGCTGGCCTTCGCGGAAGGCCCCGCCCGTGACCAGTCGCTCGCCGCCGGGGGCGAACGCCACCGGGATCGAGTGGTTCTCGTGCCCCGCAAAGGCGTGCCGCAACTCGCCCTTCGCCCAGTCCCACACCCGCACCACTTGCTCGCTGCCGGCGGCGAGGTGGCGGCCGGCCGGCGGGCGGAACGCGACGGTCTGCGCGGTCCCGAACTTGCGCACCGCGTCGCACGGGCCGGTGAACACCGGGCGGGCGGTGTGCGCCAAGTCCCACACCCGCACCGCGCGGTCGGCGCCCGCGGAGGCCAAGTGCCGGCCGTCGGGGTGGAACGCCACGCACACGACCGCGTCCGCGTGCGCCGGGAACGTGTGCAACACCGCCCCCGACGCGCTGTCGCGCAGTTTGATCGTCCCGGTCCCGCACCCGGTCGCGAACCGCGCCCCGTCGGGGCTGTACGCGAGGCCGTGGACCCCGTCGGCGTCCTCGACCACCAGCGGGTCCACCTTGCACAGCCGCATCAGGTAGTGCCACTCCCACCCGCGCAAATCCTCGGGGCACCGCGCGAGTACACGGAGGGCAGCCGCGAGGTTGTCGACCGACAGTTCGCGGTGCGCTACGGTGATCCTCTGGTAGTACGCCTCGAGGCGCTCGCGCGCGAGCGCGCCGGCGAGGTCCGACTGCGCGCGTTCCGCCCGATCCAGCGCCCGTCCGATCAGCGCCCGGCTCACGACCAACCCCGCCACGCCGATCGTCCCCGCGACCGCCGCGGCCCCCGCGCTGAGCACCTCGCGGCGGTTGCGCCGCGCGAATTTGCGCACCCGGTACCACGGCGACGGCGGGCACGCCAGCACCGGTTCGTCGGCCAAGTGCCGCCGCACGTCCGCCGCGAACTCCGCGGCCGTGGTGTACCGTCGGGCGCGGTCCTTTTCCAGCGCCTTCATCACGATCCAGTCCAGTTCCCCGCGGAACAGCCGCGACAGCCGCCGCGGGTCGGTGCCGCCGGCCCCGGCCGCCGTCGTCGCGGCTTGGGCCAGCGTGCTCAACCGGGTGCTCGGTTTCGGCGGCTCTTCCTCGCGGATGATGCGCCGGATCTCGTCGTAGCCGGCCCGGCGGAACCGCTCTCTCTCGAACGGCGTGGTGCCGGTCAGCAGTTCGTACAGCAGCACCCCGAGCGCGTACACGTCGCTGCGGGTGTCCACGTCGAGGTCGCTCATGCCGGCCTGTTCGGGCGACATGTACAGCGGCGTGCCGATCATCTGGGCGGCGCCCGTGAACAGCGTCTTGTCGGTGAGCGCCTGCCCCACCGCCTTCGCCACGCCGAAATCGATCACCTTCACCACCGGCACCGTGTCGTGCCGGCTGACCAGCACGTTGCTCGGCTTAATGTCGCGGTGGATCACGCCCTTCTGGTGCGCGTGCTGAACCGCGTCGCACACCTGCGCGAACAGCTCCAGCCGCGCCCGTACGGGCAGCCCGTTCTGCTCGCAGTAGTCGGTGATCGGTACCCCGCGCACCAGCTCCATCACGAAGAACGGCCGGCCGGTCGCGGTCTCGCCGCCGTCGAACACGCGCGCGATGTTCGGGTGGTCCATTAGGGCCAGTGCCTGCCGCTCCGCCTCGAACCGGGCCACCACCTGCCGCGTGTCCATGCCCAGCTTCAGCACCTTCAGCGCCACCTTGCGGCGCACCGGGTGGGCCTGCTCGGCCAAATAGACGACGCCGAACCCGCCCTCGCCGAGCGGTTCGAGCAACTTGTACGGCCCGATCAGCGCCCCCGGCGCTTCGGCCCCCGGCCCGTGCGCAACCGTCGCCACCGGTGCCGGCGCGGTGAGGAACCCGCTGGCCCCGACGTGCGCGCGAAGCAGCGCCTCGACGGACGCGCGCACGAGCGGGTCGGGGCACGCCCGGTCGAGGTACGCGCCCCGATCCGCGGGGTCGCGCGCGAGGGCTTCGTGAAAGAGGTCTTCTTCACGCATGATTCACCCGAGCGGGCGAAGTGGCCCGCGCAACCCAATGCGTGGGAGTACAGAACCGGCGTCAAGATTTTTCTGGGCGCCTGACACCGAATCGTGTTGGAACGTATCCACTCGCGCGTGCGCGTCGGGCTACCAGCTGCGGTTTGTAGCCCGACGCGTGAGCGCGGGTATCGACCGACGGTTGCGCTTCGACCCCGTTCGGGATCAGTAATCCGCACCGTGGCCCAACTCGCGGCGCAGCCACGCGCGGGTGAACACCCACATCCGATCCACCGCGCTGGCGGACACTCCGAGCACCTGTGCGGCCTGCTCGCCGGTCAGCCCGGCGAAGTACCGCAGTTCGACCAGCTTGGCCTTCTGAGCGTCCTGCTCCGCGAGCCGGGCCAGCGCGGCGTCGAGGGCTTCGAGGTCGAGGCCCGGCTCCGGGGCGGCCACCGCGTCCGCGTCGAGTTCGTGCCGCCGCAGGTCGCCTCCGTTTTTGGCGGCGCGCTTGCGGCGCGCCTGATCGACGAGGATGCGCCGCATGGCTTCGGCCGCAGCAGCGAAGAAGTGCCCGCGCCCGTCCCACTTCGGGGCGTCGCCCGGCCCGACCAGCCGGACGTACGCCTCGTGGACGAGAGCGGTCGGTTGAAGGGTCTGTCCCAATTGCTCGTGCGCGAGCCGCGCGGCCGCGAGCCGTCGCAGCTCGTCGTACACGAGCGGGAGCAGGTCGGCCGCCGCTTGTCGATCGCCCGCCGCGGCCGCGTCCAACAGTTGGGAGAGGTCCGACATGCGCCCAAGTATACACGGAAACGGCCGCGGCCGAATCCCGATCTGGACGGCTCGCGACCGGATTGCGGCGCGCGGCGTCTGCGCCCCGCGCGAGCGGGGTTCACTTTGTACACGCTCGCGGAGCCTCCCTCCATGACCCGCCGCTCGCGCGCCCTTCTCGCACTGCTTTTGGTGCCCGCACTCGCCGCCGCCGACGCCCCGAAGGCTCCCACCTTCGAGCGCGACGTGCTGCCGGTGCTGAACGCGCACTGCCTCCAGTGCCACGGCGGCGTTCACCAGAAGAACGGCCTCGACCTGCGCACCCTGCCGGCCGTCCTGAAGGGCGGCAAGGGCGGCCCGGCCGTCGTGCCCGGCACGCCGGCCGAGAGCCTGTTGTGGCAGAAGCTCGAAGCGGACCAGATGCCGAAAACTGACAATAAGGTGTCGGACGCGAACAAGAAGTTGGTCCGCGAGTGGATCGCCGCCGGCGCGAAAGGGGCGGAGCGCGCGAGCGGGGCGACCGTGACCCGCGCGGCAAAGAAGCCCGCCGAAGTCGCGCGGGTCATCGACACCGAAATCGACTCCCGGCTGCGCGCCGCGAAGGTTCCGGCGTCCCCGAAGGCCGACGACGGTGAGTTCCTCCGCCGCGCCTACCTCGACATTGTCGGCAAGCCCCCCGCCGCGCCACAAGCCGCGGCGTTCCTCGATTCGACCGCCCCGGACAAGCGTGCGAAGCTGATCGACGCGTTGCTCGGGTCGGAGGATTACGGCCGCCACTTCGGCGAGCGGTGGGTGAACGTGTTCTACCTGACCACGGTGAACCAGCGCCCGCTGCCGCCGGAACCGTTCAAGGAGTGGTACGCGAAGCAACTGAACGCGGGCCGCGGATGGGACGCGATCACCCGCGACGTGCTCACCGCCACCGGCCCGCTGAGCGAATCGCCGCAGGGGGCGTTCTTCTATTACAACGGCGACATGAACGCGCAGTTCGCCCCGAAAATCCTCGCGGGGAACGTCGGGCAGGTGTACCTCGGCGTGCAGCTGCAATGCGCCGAGTGCCACGACCACCCGTTCAGCGCCTGGAAGCAAACCGATTTTTGGAACCTCGCGGCGTTCTTCGGTCAGTCGGCGCGCATGGAAACGGTGGAAAACAAGAACACAATGGGCGTGAAGGAGCGGCACCTCGAAGAACCGAAGCCGGGCAAAAAGCCGCCCGCGCCGCTGAAGGAAATCGCCATCTCCATTCCCAACGACGGAGAAGCGCGCAACGGCGGCAAGAAGGTGCCCGCGGGCCTGCTCGACGGCTCGAAACTCGTCGCGGACCCGACCAAGAGCCACCGCCCGCCGTTCGCGGACTGGCTGACCGCGAGGGAGAACCGACAGTTCGCCCGAGCCTCGGTGAACCGCTTCTGGGCGCACTACTTCGGCCGCGGGTTCGTCAACCCGTTGAACGACTTCGGCGACCACAACGCGCCGTCGCACCCGGCGCTGCTCGACGAACTAGCCGACGAGTTCGTCGCCTCCGGGTTCGACCTGCGGCACCTCGTGCGGTGCATCACCCTGAGTGACGCGTACCAGCGCACGAGCAAGGCGGTACCGGGCACCGCGAAGCCGGAAGCCGACGCGCTGTTCGCGCGCATGGCCCCGAAGGTGCTCACGCCGGAGCAACTGTACGACGCGCTGTGCGTGGCGCTCGAACTGCCGGAGATCGGGACGCCGACCGACCCGAAGAAGAAGCCGAACCCGAAGGCCCCGCCGCCGCCGAGCGCGCGGAGCGTGTTCGTGGCGTTCTTCCGCGGGCCGGGCGAGGCCGACGAGCCGACCGAACTGAAGCTGGGCGTGCCGCACGCGCTCAAGTTGATGAACGACCCGCTGTTCAACACCGGCGGGAAGGTGGCGGAGCGCGTCGCGGCGTCAGCGAAGTCGCCCGCCGAAGCGGTGGACGCGCTGTTCCTCGCGGTGCTCGCCCGCCGGCCGACAGTAGCCGAGCGCGACAAGTTCGCGGCCTTCGTCGGCAAGCAATCCGTGCCGCGCGACGCCTACGCCCGCGTCGTGTGGGTGCTGCTGAACAGTAGCGAATTCATGATGGCGAACTGATTCGGGGAGCGAACCGATGGCCCTTCGAGACGCCGTGTTGCGGCGCGAGTTCCTCACGCTCACCGCCGCGGGCGTGGTCGGCACTTCGTCGTCCGGGTGGGTGCTGCCGCGGGCCGCCTACGCCGCCGAGGGCAAGGCGGAGCGCCCGCGCGCGTGCATCATGCTGCACATGCAGGGCGGCGTGAGCCAGCACCACACGTTCACCGTGCCCGAGTACAAGGCGGAGAACCAGCAGATCGACACCGCGGTCGCGGGCGTGAAGGTCTGCGAGTACTTCCCGAAGCTCGCGGCTCGCACGGGCGACATCTGCCTGATCCGCGGCATGAGCACCGGGAACAGCGTGCACGAGCGCGCGCGGGTGCTGATGCACACCGGATACAACCCGAACGGCACGGTGCAGTACCCGTCGCTCGGGAACGTGGCGGCGTGCGAACTCGGGCCGGCGGACGCGGAACTGCCGAACTTCGTGAGCGTGTACGCCGGGTCGGACGGCCTCGGTAGCGGCCCGCTCCACCGCAGCGTGCCCGCGTACCTCGGCCCGAAGTTCGCCCCGGTGCCGGTGAACGACCCCGCGAAGGGCATCGAGAACCTCAAGACCGCTCTCGCCGGCGACGACTTCGACGCCGCCGCGCAACTGCTCACCGACTTCGAGGGCGGTTCGGCGCGCCCGTCGCCCGCGACCGCGGCCCACCTCGCCAACTACAAGAAGGCGCTGCAACTGCTCCGCTCCGACAAGATGAAGGCGTTCGACCTCGGCGCGGAACCGCTCCGCACCCGCGACGCTTACGGCAAGTCGCAGTTCGGCAAGTCGCTGCTGCTGGCCCGGCGGTTGGTGGAAGTGGGCGTGCCGTTCGTGGAGGTCACGCTCGACGGCTGGGACGACCACGGCGGGGCCGCGAAGAGCATCAAGCGCCGCGCCGAGTACCTCGACCCCGCGATCGCGCAACTGATCGACGACCTGAAAGTGCGCGGGCTGTTCGACTCCACGCTGATCGTGTTCATGAGCGAGTTCGGTCGCACCCCGCAACTGGCCGACAGCGGGTACAACCAGACGCTCGGCGCGGGCCACTACGCGAAGGCGTGGACCACGTGGCTCGCCGGGTGCGGCGTGCGCGGCGGCACCGTGATCGGCAAAGTGGACGCGAAGGGCGGCGAGGTGACCGACCGCCCGGTAAACGCCCAAGACTTCCTCGCCACCGTGTGCCGCGCGCTCAAGATCGACTTCCGCAAAGAGTACACGTCAAAAGAGGGCCGGCCGATGACGTTCCTCGGCCCGAAGGCCGAACCCGTGAAGGAAGCCTTCTGACCCCGGGAGACAACATGCGGCAGTTCGACCGACTCGTCGTCGCGGCGGTGCTCACCGCCTGCTTGGCCTCGCCGGCCGCGGCCGAGGACGCGAAGATCCGAGTGCTCGTCATCGACGGACAGCACAATCACAACTGGAAGCAAACGACGCCGTACCTGAAAAAGGTACTCGAACAGAGCGGCCGGTTCGCGGTGGACGTGTCGTCGAACGTGAAACCGGGCGAGAAAGCCCCGGATGGCACGGTCGCGTTCCCGCCGGACTTGGGCAAGTACGACGCGGTCGTGAGCAACTACAACGGGGCCGCGTGGCCGTCCGCGTTCCAGAAGGACTTCGAGACCCGCGTCCGTGAGGGAAAGCTCGGCTTCGTTCTGTTCCACGCCGCGAACAACTGCTTCGCCGGTTGGCCCGAGTTCAACACGATGATCGGCCTCGGCTGGCGCGACAGTAAGTTCGGCGGGCGCGTCTACATCGACGACGGCGGCAAAGAGGTTCGCGTCCCGAAGGGCGAGGGCAAGGGAACGGGTGAGACGAACCACCCCTACGCGGTCGTCGTGCGCGACTCGAACCACCCCATCACGAAGGACATGCCGAAGGAATGGATGCACGCGAAGGATCAGCTCATGCACAACCTCCGCGGCCCGGCCGAGGGGATGCACGTGCTGGCGACCGCGTACTGCTCGGCGACGAAGGCGAACGAGCCGATCGTGTGGACGGTCCACTACGGCAAGGGGCGGGTCGTGCACACGCCGATGGGCCACGACGTGTTCGCGATGAGTTGCGTCGGGTTCGCGACGACGGTGCGGCGCGGCACGGAGTGGGCCGCGACCGGCAAGGTCACGCTCGCGGTCCCCGACAACTTCCCGACCGCAGAAAAGGCGAGCCAGTTTCCCAGCGAGAAGAAGTGAGCCACCGCGGTCAACCACTACGGGTCAACCATGACGCGCCAACTGTTCACCGTGTTCTCGGTTCTCGCCTGCGCCGGCAGTGCGATCGCCGGGCACACGCGCCCCGGCTACGTGGACGGCTGCCAATCGGCCGACGGCCGGTACGTCGTCACCGCGGAGTCGAAGAAGCAGCCGGACGGCAAGGACGGTTGGCAGTTCACGTGGACGGACACTAGGACCCGGGTCACTCACACCGGTTGGCTCGTCGGGTTGCCGTACGGCCTCGAGCACTTCAAGGTTGCGTACGCGCACATCTTCGTGCCGCCCGGCGGCGAGACGTTCGCCGTGTTCCAGACCGCGAACTGGACCGGGGCCGGCAGCAAGCCGCCCGGCGGCAAGGAGAAGGAAGTTAACCGCAACCCGCCCGACGAGTTCAAGAAGTACGCCGGGTTCGCGGATCGCATCGTCATCTACAAGAAGACCGGGGAGGTGGTGAAGCGGATCTCGCTGAACGACATCCTGAAGCCGAACGAGTGGGTGTACGTCAACTGGGTGCAGGGCAACATGTACTGGCTCAGCGAGTACCCGGACGTGATGAAGGGCGGCGAGCCACCGCGGTGCGGGTACCGGTACTTCCGCGTGTCGCCGGAGTACAGCGTGCTGGAGTTCACCGTCGGCCCGAATAGCGACGCGGTCCACAAGGTGAAGGACTTGGGTGCCGATGTGGTAAACTACCGCCGCCCGGTGTACGTCTTGCTCACGGACGGTGCGTTCCTCGACAAGAAGCCGACCGAGAAGGACAAGGTTCCCGTGCGACCGTTCGTCGGCGATTTGGTGAAGCGCGGTGACGACATGAAGAACTACGTCCCCAGCCTCGACCCGGTGCGCGTCGCGGGGAAGGTGCTCCCCGCGACCGGAAAGTAATCTCAGCCCAGCAGTTCGCTTACCACCCCCGACTGGTTCGCTTCCTTCAGACCCGGATCGGGCACGCCGAACTTGTCGGTCGGCTTGCCGACCGCGTGCAACAGAGTGCAGTACAGGTTCGCCATCGTGCGGTGCGCCTTCGCCTCGTACGCCGGGAACTGCAAGTAGCGGCCGCGGGTCTTCAACTTTCCGCCGAGGTCGCCGAGCAGCACCACCGGCCACTCGCGCAGTTGCGGGTGGTGGCCGTCACCGGAGTCGGACAGGTACACGATGACGGTGTTGTCGAGCATCGTGCCGTCGCCCTCGTTGACGCTTTGCAGCCCCTTCGCGAGGTTGGCGATGAGCTTGCAATGGTACTGGCGCACGGCGACGAAGCACTCCTCGTAGGTCTTCCCCGGCACGCCGCCACCGTGCCCGTAGTGGTGCCCGCCGACCGGGATGCCGAGTTCCGGAAACGCGGGAAAGTGCTGCCCGCCGCCGCCGCTCGTCAGCAGCACCGTGTTGGTCAGGCCGGTGATGAGGGCCGCCGCGGCGATCTCGAACTGCGCCTCCAGCCGGTTCGTTTCGGTGGGCTTGGCGAACTGCGCGTCCAACTTCGGGGCGCGGGCTTTCAACTCGCCGGCGATGGCGTCGATCCGGACCTGCCGGTCGCGCAGGTTCTCGAAAGCTTCCAGATACTGATCGAACTTTGCCCGCTCGTCGCCGACCAGTTGCCCGCGGGCGCGCTTCACGTCGTCGGCCATGAAGTCGAGCAGGTTCGTGCGGCGGTCGAACGCGGCACGGCCGTTGCCCCCGGTCACGCTGCCGAACAGCGCCTTGAACGCCAGTTCCGGGTTGCACTGCACCGGGTTGGCCTTGCCGGGGCCTGCCGCGGAGAGCTGGTAGTTCAGAGTCTGGTCGGGCTTTTCGGCCATGCCCAGCGCCACATACGGGAAGATGCCCGGGTTGGCCGCGCCGAGGGCGCAGTCGATGGTGGCGGCCATCGGCCCCTTGTTCGCGGGGTAGCAGCCGAGCGCGCCGTGGTTCGCGGAATGGTCGGACAGCGCGATGCGCCCGGACAGCCCGCCGACGAGCGCAAGCCGGTCCTTGTACGGCGTCAGCGGTTCGAGTGCGGCGTGCAGAGTGCGGTCCTTGAGCGCCACTTCCTCGAGCTTGTCGTTGGCCCACTTCCCGCTCTTGGGGCGCTGGACGCCGCTCGGCAGGACGTGCGCCGGGCTCATCCCGTTGCACTGCATGACGAACACGACCTTCTTGCGGGCGGCCCGCGCGTCGCCGGCGGCGTGCGCCGCGACCTGCGACAGCAGCGGCGCGAGCAGGCTCGCCGCGGACCCGTAGCCGGCCAGTTTCAGCACCTCGCGGCGCGTGGTTTCGGTGTTCACTTGGTGGCTCCGGCGGGCGGGTTGGGTGCGGTGCGGTAGAGGAACGAATCGCTGGTCAGCAGGCTCACGACCAGCGCCTTGAAGCTGCCGCCGCTCTCGACGAACGCGCGGTCGGCGTCTTGGAGCGCCTTCGCGTCCGCGAGCGCTTCGTTGCGGCCGAGGTAGTAGCGGAACGCGTGGCGCACGAACACTTGGCGGGCGCGGTCCGAGTTCGCGAGCTTCGTCACCAGCTCGCGCGCGTCCTTCACCGGGCCGTCGAGCGCCGGGTCGCCGCTGTCGGCGACGGTGCCGCTCGTGACGAGCGGCGCGTCGCGGTACACCGGGCCGAGCGGCTTGCCCTTCTTGTCCACGTTCTTCGCGGTGGCCTCCGGGTCGAGTACCGGCTCCGCGGTGCGGAGCCGCCCGAAGTGGTCGAACTGCTCGAAGGGCAGCCCGAGTTCGTCCATGCGCTGGTGGCACTTCCAGCACTGCGCCGCGCGGGTCACGGTGAGCCGGTCGCGGAACGTGCGGTGCGGGTCGTCCGGCACCTGCGCGACCACGCCGATGGGCAGGTCCGGCACGTTCCCGCCGAGCAGTCGTTCGCGCACCCAGCGCCCGCGGCGCACCGGGTCGTTGTCGAAGTTCGTGCTCCACGCGACGAGCCAACTCGGCTGCATGAGAATGCCGAGGCGGGTGTTCGCGGGCAGCGTCACCGGCTGCACGGGTTCCCACGTCTCGACGCCGTACACCGATTCGACGCCGCTCTGTCCCTTGTTGTTGATCGGGTTCAGCACCACGCCCGGCTTCGGCTCGTCCGCGCCCTTCTGCTTGTTCTTCGCGGTGGCGTAGTTGACGAACGACTTGGGTGTGGTGAGCAGTTCGCGGAACACGTCCCGGTCGGCCGCGAGGACGTACAAGACGAGCCGGTCGGTGTCCGCGACCAGTTGCCGGGGCTGGTGAACGAAGGCCTTCGGTTTGTCTTTGAACACGTCTTCCGCGCCGCCGTACTCAAAGAACTCGCGGAAGAAGCCGAGCAGCCGCGCGGTGTCGGCCTTCGGGTCGGCGAGGATGCGGCGCACGTGCGCGGCGACGTGCTCGCGGGTGGTCAGTTCGCCCTTCGCCGCCGCGGCCGTCAGCGCGGGATCGCGCCGGTGCCCCAGCGCGAGGCTGACCGCGACGGCCAGTTCGGTCGCCGCAAGCGTGCGGCGACCGAACTGGCCGTCGGGCTTGCCGAGTTCGGAGCGGTACAGCGCGTCCGTCTTCAGCAGCACGGCTTGGAGCACCGTTTTCGCTGCGCCGGGCCGGTCGCCGGTCTTCGCGCACTTCGCGTAGAGCGCGCCGAACCGCTCGACCTCGTCGGCCGTCGCCCGCCGGCCGAGCGCCATCTGGAACTGCACCTGCACGGCCGATTCGAGTTGCTGCGCGGTCGGTTCGGCCTTCGGGTCCATGAGCGCGACGAACTCGCGCACCGCGCCGTTCTTCGCGAGCACCTTCCCGTCCTTCAGTTCGTGCGCGGTCTGCACTTCGACGATCGCTTCGGCATTACGGATGAGGATTTCCGTACTCGGCTCGTCGATGGCGTAGAGCCCGGCAAAGTCCCGGATCCCGCGCTCCGGTACCAGCACGAACGGCTGCACCAGCCCGTTCACCTTGCCGCGGGCGACGCCCTGCACGAACCCCATGTACGCTTCGGGGTTGAGTCGCCAGACGCGCGGAGCGGGCGGGTCGGCGGCGCGGGCCGGCTTGCCGAACAGCAACTCGTGCGGGATCAGGTTGCCGCGGTTGGGTGCTTTGTCGGCGCGACCGCCGCTCTTCTCCGACACCCACGCGACGACGGCTCGCGCTCGCGCGGCGTCGGGGCGCGGTTCCTTCGCGGGCGGCATCAGCCCGTCGCGGACCTGATCGCGAACCGCGGTCCAGCGGTCGGGGGCCTTCGTCGGGTCGGCGGGGAGGTCGTCGAGACGGACGCCGCCGGCTCGCTTGTCCGGGCCGTGGCACTTCACGCAGTGCGCGGCAACGAACTGCGTGGCCGGTGCGCCGTCGGGGTCGGCCACCCGTGCGGGCGGCTCGCGACCGGCCAATATGGGTGTAACCGCGAGAAGAGAAAGCCAGACGGCGCGGGTCATGGGTGCTCGCAATTTCGACCGACGCGGGCGGGTGTCGACACATTGAACCCCAGTCGCAGGCGCGCCAGACCGGCGAGCCGCCCCGCGCGACGAAGCCGGCGGGCGGGAACCGCTCGCGCTTATGGGCGAGAACCGAGCCGCTCTCCCCACGCGAACGGAGTAACTTGAACCTGACACAGCAAGCCCTCCGCGCGTCTACAGACACGCGTTTCCTTCCCGTGGCACACCGGGTGTGCCCCCGAAAGTCGGCGTCGGATACGGACCCGGTGGTGCGCTGGCGCTGCGGCGCCGGTTCAAAGGGGGCCGCGTGGTGAAAGGGGCCACCTCCGGGCCAAGAAGGCCACCAAAGGTGGGCAACTGGCACTCTTTGAATATCACCTAGAAATCCCGTCAAATTGTGCGAAGGCGGCCAAAGGGAGCCAACTCACGCACGCGATCCCCCCTTCCCGATGTGGGCCCGCGCTTCGGGTGCGGGGGGATTCTCGGGTGGGCGCGAAGGCACCGCGGCCGGTGCGCGGTGCGCGCGCCAGCTGCACACTTAGTATACCCAAGTTCACAATTAACAAAGGCGCGAGCGCGCGGTCTGCACGACCGCCTAAATCCGGTGGCACACCTTGGGCACTTCGCGCTTTCGCTTTCGCGCTTGCATTGCGCCGCCGATTCTGCCATGAGTGGAAGTAGGGAAGGTTCTCTCCGCGCTGGAGGGTTGCGCCATGTACGCGCTGGTCGCGCTCGTTCTCGGTGTGGCGGTTGTGCCCGCGAAGGCCCCGGTGCCGCCGGAAGTGCGCCCGGATCCGATGGGCAAGGGCTACATGGGCCTGTGGGTGAGCAACAACGGCCTCACCATCGACCGGTGCGAACCGAACATGCCCGCGGACAAAGCCGGGCTGCGAGGTGGCGACACGTTCGTGCGCGTCGGCTCGCTGCACCCCTCGAACTTCGAGCAGATCACGGCGCACGTGATGTCGTACCGGCCGGGCGCGATCATCGAGATCGAAGTGCAGCGTGGCGACCAGAAGAAGACGTTCAAGGTGAAGCTCGGCACGCGCCCGCCGGACCTCGACCGCCGCAATTCCTACCCGATCGAACTGATCGACCCGCTCGACCCGTAGCGTCTCGGGTGGCCGACTCTCTCCGAGAGTCGGCGCTGGGGTGCAGGTTGTTCCGCGATCGCAGATGTACCGTAACCGTTCCGCGCCGACTCTCGGAGAGAGTCGGCCACCCGACACCAGCGCACTTCCCTTCTGCCCGTGCGCCGCGTTCGGTAAAATCCTACTACCTCCCACCTCCCCCCCCATCCCGCACGCGAGGTTCTGGCGAATGCACGCATCACTCCGCGTCGCGGCGCTCGCGCTCGTTGTGGTCGCCGCGCCGGCGCGCGCCGACGACTTCTTCGAGAACAAGATTCGCCCGCTGTTCGCGGAGCACTGTGCGAAGTGCCACGGGGCCGAAGAAAAGGTCAAAGGCGGGCTGAAGCTGAACACCCGCGCCGACCTCATCGCGGGCGGCGAGAGCGGCCCCGCTGTGGTGCCCGGTAAGCCGGACGAATCGCGGCTCATCAGGTCCGTGAAGTACACCGACGACGCGCTCAAGATGCCGCCGAAGGGCAAGCTCAGCGATCAGCAGATCACGGACCTGACGAAGTGGGTGGCGGACGGGGCAACGTGGCCGAACGCGGACGTAAAACCGAACCCGGACCCGAAACCGAACGGCCCGCTGTTCACCGCGGAGCAGAAGGCGTTTTGGGCGTTCCAGCCGGTGCGCGAGCCGACCGTGCCGAAGGTGCCCGGCACCGCGAACGCGGTCGACGCGTTCGTTCGCGCGAAGCTGAGTGACGCCGGGTTGTCACCGGCCGCGCCGGCGGACAAACCCACACTCATACGGCGCGCGACGTTCGACCTCACCGGTCTGCCGCCCACACCGGAAGAGATCGAAGCGTTCGTGAACGACACTTCAACGGAAGCGTTCGAGAAGGTGCTGGACCGGTTGCTCGCGAGTTCCGCGTACGGCGAGCGCTGGGCGCGGCATTGGCTCGATGTGGCCCGCTATGCGGACAGCAACGGCCTCGACGAAAACACCTCGTTCGGCAACGCCTACCGTTACCGCGATTACGTCATCAAGGCGCTGAACGACGACAAACCCTACGACCGGTTCGTGCGCGAACAACTCGCGGGCGATCTGCTGCCGTTCGCGTCGCGCGAAGAGCGCCAGCAAAACCTGACCGCGACCGGGTTCCTCGTGCTCGGCCCGAAAGTGCTCGCGGAGCCGGACAAGCAGAAGATGCTGCTGGACATCGCCGACGAACAACTCGACACAGTAGGCAAAGCGTTCATGGGCCTCACCCTCGGCTGCGCGCGGTGCCACGACCACAAATTCGACCCGATTCCCGCGCGCGACTACTACAGCTTGCTCGCGGTGTTCACCAGCACCCGCACCATGCAGAACCTGAACACTGTGGCGAAGGCGTTCGAGCGCGCCCCGGACGGCCCGGAAGCCGGTGAGGTGGTGCTGGCACGTGCGAAGCTCGAACAACTGACGCGGCAACTGCGCAAGATCGAACGCGACTTCGGCGCGACGCCCGCGACCGAGAAGGAGAAGCGGTTCGCGCTGCACCTGCAAGCCGAGGAGCGCCGCGCGGCGATCAAGAAACTCGAAGCCGTGTTGCCGGCTTCGCCGATGGTGCTCGCGGTGGATGAAGGCAGCGCCGCGGCCTACGGCACGCAACCGCGGAACCTGTTCGTGCAGATTCGCGGCAACTACGTTTCGCCCGGCACCGAAGCGCCCGCGGTGTTCCCGCGCATCATCAGCGGCGAAGAGCAAGCGGCGTTCGTGCGCGCCACCGCCCCCGCGAGCGCGACCAGCAAGCCGAACACCATTCGCTACGGCGCGGCGCGCGCGAGCAGCGGGCGCTTGGAACTGGCGAACTGGCTCGCGGACCCGAAGCACCCGCTCACGGCGCGCGTGCTGGTGAACCGCGTGTGGCAGCACCACTTCGGCGAAGGGTTGGTGCGCACCCCGGACAACTTCGGGCGGCTCGGTGAACGGCCCACGCCCCCCGAACTGCTCGATTGGCTCGCCCTCCGCTTCACCGAAAACGGCTGGAGCCTGAAGAAGCTGCACAAGCTCGTGATGCTGAGCGCGACCTACCAGCAAGCGAGCACGCACAACGCGCAAGCGGCGGAGCGCGACCCGGACAACCGCCTACTGTGGCGGTTCAACCGGCGGCGGCTCGAAGCCGAGGCGATCCGCGACGCGCTGATGCTCACCGCGGGCACGCTCGACCGCACCGCGGGCGGCTCGCTGCTGGCGAACGGCAACTTCGAGTACATCAACAACGAGCACTCGCGGGGCGAAGTGCGGTACGGCTCGCACCGCCGCAGCGTGTACCTGCCGGTGATCCGCAACAACGTGTTCGACTTCTTTCAAGCGTTCGACTTCGTGGAACCGCACGTCTCGAACGGCAAACGAGCCGCGACCGTGATCCCGTCGCAGGCGCTGTACCTAATGAACAACCCGTTCGTGGTGGAGCAGTCCCAAGCGCTCGCGGATTCGCTGTTGAGCGCGAAGGGCACCGACGCGGAGCGCATCGCCCGCGCTTACCCGCGCCTCTTCGCACGCGACGCGACCGCAGACGAAGTGACGCGCGCCCAGAGCTTCCTCCAGCGCTACGAAGCGGCGCTCGCGGAGAGCGTGAAGGACCCCACCGCCCGACGCGCGAAGGCATGGGCCTCATGGTGCCAAGTGCTGTTCGCCAGCAGCGAATTCGTGTACGTGAATTGAAGGTGGAGCGACCTAAACGCTGGGCAGCGCGCGTTTGAGATGAGCGGCGATAACGCGCGCCAGTTCCTCGAACGACACATCGGACGAACGGCCGGCAACCTGATAGGGAAAGTCGTCCGTCTGCGCGGGCAATTCCAACTCGTATCCGTAGCGGCCGGACTGGTTCCCGTAGCAGGAAATGTAGACCAACACACCGCGATTGTGCGGGCTTGAGATACCGATCGCGCTGAAATCGGTATCCCAGTGATCGGTGACGACAAACGCCTCCGGGCCAAGCCGCGCCCAGAGGTGATTGAGAACGGCATGAATAGCCGCGTCTTTTTCTACCGCCACTGCCGCACCCTCCGCGACCGAAGGACCAAGTGCCCCGCCGATCACTGCGGTGTTACCTCTCACGCCTGCCAAGTGTCGCGCACGGGGCGGCTTCTTGGCAGCGTCCGTCGGAACGGAGACGCGAGTACGCGCCCGCATCGCCGCCATAACGACACCCGCGCGGTGAACCGTCGATACCGTCGCATTACCTCCCGTTGCCGCTCGGTGCCGAAGTCCAACTCGTGCGCGTGGCGCTCGGGGTACAGCATGAAATACGGGATCGACACACCCGCCAGCACGAACAGCAACGTAATGAGGATCGTCCAGACCAACGGAGCGAAGAACCACCCCCACCACGCGATCGGCGTGGTGTCGTGGCCTGACCGGATTAGCGGAATTCGCACCGCCTCGCCTCCGCGCGAACAGGGAACGCGGCAGCGCTTGCTTGTCGTGCGGCGCGCAACCTTCAAGTGCAGCGTACCCGACCGTTGTGGGCGTCTCTAGGGATTGGGCGGCGGTTCACTTTCCCGGTGGGACGCTAGCACTTCGCACGGCGAGGCGCGCGCCGCTCGGCGTGCGGCGCACCTCGAACGGGCCGCACGCGGTTTCCGCGCACAGCGCACGGAAGTCCGAGTCGTCTTTGAACCGCGCGTGCGCCACCATGTGCTGGTTCAGCACGATCACGTCGACGCGGGTGCGCTCGCAGAACGCGCGGAAGCCGTCGGTGCCGTCCGGCAGCACGTACACGATCGGCGGGTTCATCCACGTAATGACCAGCCACAGCGCCGGGTGGTGGTTCAGCACGCGCGCACCCGGCGGCAGATCCAGTTCGCGCAACAGCGTCGTCGTTTCGCGCAGCTCGAACGTCGGCACCCACTGGCGCTTCGAGAACAGCGGTTCAAGGATCGTCGCGCGGTTGCTCGCCGTGGGCACGGTAACGAGGAGCAGCGCCGTACCAACGAGTGCGACCGCGGCGCGCGTCCCGCGTGTGGGCGCACCGAACCGCGCCGGCCACTTCGGGGCCGGCCAACCGGACGCCGCGAACACCATCAGGAAGAACAGCGCCGGCACGAGGTAGTGTTCGCGCGGGTAAATCACGACGGCCGCAGCACCGCTCGCGCCGAACGCCGGCAGCGCGGCAATACACACCGCCTTCAGCGCGTGCGGCGCGCCGTCGCGGATCGCGCGGCGCGCGCAGAGGAACAGCCCGGCGCACACCGCGAACAGGATCAGCAGGCGCGCCGGCTGCGCGCAGGTGCCACCGAACGGCGCGCGCGGGGCGAGTTGGTCGCGGGCGATCCCCGGCGCGCGCGACAGGTTGCGCCACAGGTGCCACGCCACCAAATCGGGGCGCGCGCGGGTCGCTTCGCTCACCGATTTCACGTCGCCGAACGACCGCTCGAACTCGTCGTAGAGCAGAAAGTTCCACACCTCCGGCCCGCGCCCCTCCACCTCGGCCGCGTTCCGCACGAAGTGCTGGACGAACGCGATCATGCCCCGCTGCCCGTTTGGCGCGGACAGCCCCAGTGTGAAGTGGCACGCGATCAGGGCACCGAGGAACGGTACCCCCCACGGCAGGAACGCGCGCCGGCCTTCGTAAGCACGACAGGCGCGCAGCCCCGGGAGCAGGTACACCGGGAGCAGCGCGAGCAGGATCGTGGCGAACTCGTTGCGCGCGTACACGGACGCGAGCGTCGCGAACGCGACCGGCCCGCACGCCGCCAGCGCCGAGCGCTGGAACGTGCCCACGAACGCACCGAGCGCGAGCAGCGCCGTGGCGAGGTGGTGCGGGAAGGGGTTGATGGTGGCGAACCGCGTGTTCAGCACCAGCACGCTCGCCGCGAGCACCGCCACCGCGCGCCCGGTACCGAGCCGCCTCAGCAGCGCGTACATGAGCACCGCGAGCGCAGACAGCAGGACCGCTTGACTGACGTGCGGGAGGAACTCCGGCGCGACCGGCAGTTGGTGCAGCGCGCGGTACCACGCCGCGTACAGCGGCACGTAAAGGGGCTCGTTGGGAAGGTCCGGCCAAAGCGGGCTGCCGAGCATTTTCCCGTGCAGGGCGTAGCTGATTTCGTCGGTCGGCGTGAGGTCGGAGGTGCGCCAGATGTCGTGCGTGCATTTCGCGCACACCGCCAGCAGTACCGCGAGCGGAAACAGTTCGCGCGCGAGACGCGCGCGGATCGACGGCGCGGGGGTTTGGGGGGCGTCGCTCATGCCCGCGGCAATACCCCGAACGCGCCAGAACCGCAAGGGCACCCGGCTTCGCGCGGCGCGCGAAGCCGAGTGCGCCGCGGCGCACTTACAGCAAGGCGGTCTTGAACGCCTTGATCGGGTTCACCTTCACCTTGTAGTGCGCCGGCTTGTCCTTCGTGATGTACTCCTTGCCGTCGAGCCGGTTGATCTTCTTCTCGCCGCCCTTCTTGGCTTCCACGAACTGGCGCTTCAGCTTCGCGATGCCCGGCAGCACGATCGCGCCGGTGCTCTTCAGTTCGCTGGTGATCGTCTCGCGGATCACGTCCAGCACCGCGTCGATCTGCTTCTTGGTCAGTTCCGTTTTCTCGGCGACGTGCGCCACGAACGCGGACTTGGTCATCGACTTCTTGGCCTTTTTCGCCTTCGGCTTCGCCTTCGCCATGAGCGGTCTCCTGATACGGGGTAGAGGTGGTGAATCTCGAAACTGCTAGGAAACTAAGGGGTTTTGTGGTCCGTTGTCAACGACGCAGTTGAAATTCCCTTGAAATATCCGGCTTTTCGCCCCGCGAGCCGCGTTCGAAGCCGGCTTTTCCAGCAGTTTTCCCCGTTTCGTGGCCGCGCCGCCCGCACCCGCGGCACCACCGCGCCCGCGCGCGAAGGTCGAATGAACTGGAGAAATTGAATATTCCACCGGCACCGGGAGTAGGGGATGATGTTCCCGACTCGCGCGCCGGCGAGTGCAAGCCCGGCCCGAAAAAGGTCGTATCATCGCCGGTGCCGCACCGTTCCCACTGTCCCGTCACCCACGAGGTTTCGCCGATGAGTTCGTTCACCGCACTCGACCGCACTTGTATCAACACCATTCGTACGCTCGCCATGGACGCGGTGCAGAAGGCGAACTCCGGCCACCCGGGCGCGCCGATGGGCCTCGCGCCCGTCGCCTACGTGCTCTGGAACCGGGTGATGAACTACGACCCGGCCGACCCGTTCTGGCCCAACCGCGACCGGTTCGTGCTCTCGAACGGCCACGGCTCCATGCTCATCTACTCGCTCATCCACCTCGCGCAGATCAAGAACGCGGACATGCACCACGCCAAGCTCACCGAGGGCGTGTCGCTGCCCATGGAGCAGCTGCAGCGGTTCCGCCAGCTCGGGAGCAAGACCCCGGGCCACCCAGAGTGCGACCTGACCGCGGGCGTTGAGACCACGACCGGGCCGCTCGGGACCGGCGTCGGCAACATCGTCGGCATGGCGATCGCACAAAAGTGGCGCGCCGGCTACTACTCGCGCCCCGGCTTCGAAGCGCTATTCGATCACCGCGTGTACGGCATCTGCGGCGACGGTTGCATGATGGAAGGCGTCGCCAGCGAAGCCGCGTCGCTCGCCGGGCACCTGAAGCTGAACAACATCACGCTCGTGTACGACGATAACGGGATCACCATCGACGGGCACACGCACCTCGCGTTCAGCGAAGACGTGCCCGCCCGGTTCGCGGCCTACGGCTGGAACGTCCTCCGCGTGCAAGACGGCAACGACATCGACGCGATGCTGAAAGCCATCGAAGATTCCAAGAAGTCCGACAAGCCCACACTCATCGCACTGAAGACCGTGATCGGCTACGGCTCGCCGAACAAGGCCGACACGCACGCGGCGCACGGCGAACCGCTCGGCGCGGACGAAATCAAGCTCACCAAGAAGGGCTACGGCTGGCCCGAAGAGCAGTCGTTCCTCGTGCCGGACGGCGTGTACGACTCGTTCAAGAGCGGGATGGGCGCGCGCGGCGCGGCGGCACACGCGGCGTGGGCGAAGCTGTTCGCCGAGTACAAAGCGAAGTTCCCGAAGGAGGCCTCGGAACTGGAAGCGATGGAGCGCCGCGAACTGCCCGCGGGTTGGGACAAGGACATCCCGGTGTTCCCGGCCGACGCGAAGGGCCTCGCCACCCGCGAGAGCAGTGGCACCGTCCTGAACGCCATCGCTAAGAACGTGCCCTACATGGTGGGCGGTAGCGCCGACCTGAACCCCTCGACGAAGACGTACATGAAGTTCGAGGGCGCGGGCGTGTTCACGTCCAAGACGCCCGGCGGGCGCAACGTCCACTTCGGCGTGCGCGAGCACGGCATGGGCGCGATCATGAACGGCATGGCGCTCTCGAAGCTGCGCTCTTACGGCTCCGGCTTCCTCATCTTCTCCGACTACGGCCGCCCGCCGATCCGCCTTGCCGCCATCATGAACCTGCCGGTGCTGTACGTGTTCACGCACGACAGCATCGGCGTGGGCGAAGACGGCCCGACGCACCAGCCCATCGAACAGATCATGTCGATGCGAATGATTCCGAACCTGATCGTGATTCGCCCCGGCGACGCGAACGAGGTGGCCGAAGCGTACCGGTTCGCGCTGCAACAGAAGCACAACCCGGTGGTGCTGTGCATGACGCGCCAAGCGCTGCCGACGCTGGACCGCACCAAGTTCGCGCCCGCGAGCGGCCTCACCAAGGGCGGCTACGCGCTGAACGACGTGGCGAACCCGGACGTGGTGCTGATCGCCACCGGCAGCGAGGTGCCGCTGATCGTGGACGCCGCCGAGAAGCTCGCGGCGGAGGGCATCAAGGCGAAGCTCGTGAGCCTGCCGTCGTGGGAGCTGTTCGAGAAGCAGTCGCAAGAGTACCGCGACAGCGTGATCCCGCCGGCGGTGAAGGCCCGCGTGTGCGTGGAGATGGGCACCGCGATGGGGTGGGAGAAGTACGCGGGCGAAACGGGCGCGATCATCGCGATGCGGTCGTTCGGCGCGTCGGCCCCGCTGAAAGACCTACTGCCGCACTTCGGGTTCACCACGGCCGCCGTGGTCGCCGCCGCGAAGAAGCAAGCCGGGAAGTAACGCAGTTCTGGCGAACGGCCGGCGTGAGCCGGCCGGTGTTTGTAACTGCTGAACCATCGGCCGGCTCACGCCGGCCGTTCGCCGTTACGCGTCCGCGGAACTGTCGTCGTCGGGCATGGGCACGGGGAGCTTCGGCGCGGGGCCGGCTTGCGAGCCGCTCGGCTCGTCCGCACCCGGCGGGATCGTCTTGTAGTCTTCGGACGCGGGGCGGTCCGCCGACCGGCCCAACAGGTCGCCACACACCTGATAGCGGAAGTTGCCGATCTGCACCTCGTCGCCGGGGCGCAGTTTGCCCTCGGTCACGCGCTCGCCGTTGATCTTCACGCCGTTGGTGCTGCCCAAGTCGCGAATCACCAAGTAGTCTTCGACCTGCGCCAGCACGCAGTGCCGACGTGACACCTTCTTCGAGTTCAGTTGGATGTCGCACTCTTCGTGCCGGCCGAAGAGCAAGATGGGCTTGTCCAGCATGATGCTGGGGCCGTCGGCGAGCGAGAGCAGGTGAGCGGCCATAGGCGTGTTCCGGTGGGTAGTGCCAGTGTACCACACTCGGCGCATTACGCGAGCGTGTTGTTGTCGTCGCGCGGGGCCGCGCCGAACTCCAACTTCACCGCCTTCACGCGCAGCCCGGCCGCGCCGGCGCACTTCAGCGCGCCGGGCGTGTGCTTGGTCACGCTCAGCAGCACGCCGAGGCCGTTGCCGATGGGGAAGTTCGCGCCGCCGCCGCGCGACCCCAAGAACCGGTCCACGGTAAACGGCTTCACCTTCCCGAACTCGGGTGTGAACGCCACCGAACCCAAGTCCGCGGCCTCGCGCGGGTCTTTCTTCGGGTTCGCGTAGCGCACGAGCGTCAGCTTGCACTCGAAGTGCGCGGCGAACAGCTTGGCGAAATCCTCCGCGGTCACGGCCTCGCCACACGCTTCGACGGTGAAGGTGTAGTTCCCGCCGCGAGCGTTGCGAACCTCTTGCGCCAATACGGCCCGCGCACCTTGTTGAATGTCGGCACCGGCCGCGAACCCGACGTAGACGCCCTGCCCGTCCTTCTTCACGGCGAGAGCACCGGTCAGCGGATCGGCGCGCCACCCCTTTTCGCGCGACGCGGGCGCACACGCCACGAGCGGCCGTTTCGATGCAAAATCCGTGTCGAGCAGCAAGCTCGCATCGAACGCCGGCACGAGTGCCACATCTCCGCCGGGTTCACTTCGCGCCGCGGCGTTCGTGCCGAGCGCGCCGAGGATCGGTTCGCCCTTCGTGATCGGGTGCGGGCGGTCGGCTTTGTCGCGGAACATCCCGTGCGGGTCGATGCCGAGCAGGTGGAAGATGGTCGCGGTGAAGTCGCCGCCGGTGATCGGGTCCGTGACGGGGTACGCGCCGTTCTTGTCGCTCGCGCCGATGACCGAGCCGCCGCGAACCCCGGCACCGGCGAACGCGGCGCTGAAGACGTGCCCCCAGTGGTCGCGCCCGCCGACGCCGTTGATGCGCGGCGTGCGCCCGAACTCGCCCGCGACCACCACCAGCGTTTCGCTCAGTAGCCCACGTTCGGCGAGGTCGGTCATCAGCGCGTCGAAGGTCACGTCGAACATTGGGCACAGCAGGTCTTGGAGCCGGTCGGCGTTCTGCGCGTGCGTGTCCCACAGCGGGTTATCGACCGCGGAGTCGCCCGGTTCGCGCGCCCAGTTCACGTGAACGAGCCGCACGCCGGCTTCGATCAACCGGCGCGCGAGCAGGCACGATTGGCCCCACGTGTAGCGGCCGTACCGGTCACGGGTCTTGTCGGACTCTTTAGAAAGGTCGAACGCCTCTCGCGCCGCTCCGGACGCGACCAGATCGAAGGCGTGGTGCGAGAGCCGGTCCCACGCGCGCACGGCGTCCGCACCGCGGTTCTTGTCGAACGCTTTGTCGAGTGCGCCGAGGAGCGCGCGCCGGTCCGCGGAGCGCGCTTTGGAATGCTCGGCAACGTCTAGCCCTTCGATGTGGTAGTCCGGCTTCGCGGGGTCGCCGACGAAGCGTTCGGGTTCCCACTGCTTGCCGATGAACCCTGCGGTCTGGCCCGCGGGCGTGACGTTGTCGTTCAGTCGCATCACGTCCGGCACCCACACAGTCGTGAGCGCCGGCAACTTCTCGCTCGGCTTCAGCATCTTCACGACGGAGCCGAAGTACGGCCAATCGCTCGGTTTGATTGCGCGGGCACTTCCGGGGCCGTAAGGGTAGCCGGTGAGGAGCCAGTAGCCGCTCACGTCGTGGTTGTCGTCGCGCGTGGAGAGCGACCGCACGACCGCGAGTTCGTGCGCGTGCCTCGCGGTGCGCGGCAGCAGTTCGCAGAACCGCACGCCGGGCGCACTGGTGGCAATCGGCTTAAACGGCCCGCGAATGTCGACGGGCGCGTCCGGTTTGGGGTCGAAGGTCTCGTGCTGTGGCGGCCCGCCCTGCAACCACAGGAAGATGCAGTTCTTGGCGCGCCCGAACGTGGACCCGAGCGCCCCGGAGAGCTTGTTCGGTTCGGACGCGCGCAACCCGCCGAACGCGGGGAGCGTCAGCCCGAGCGCGAGCGCCTCGCGGCGCGACGGCGGGTGCGGAAGTGCGAGCATAGCGGGCACCGGTAAGGGAACGGCGCGGTCACTTTTGGCGCGGGGGCGGCGCGCGATTCGGGGACAATTCTGCGCGCAATTCGAGCCACATCGGATTGGTCGGATCGAATCGGGTCGCTTCGGCGAGAGCCTCACCGGCCCCCACTATGTCGTCGGAGTTCTTGAGCGCGATCACCAGTAGTCGGTGCGCGGCGTGCAAGTTGGGATCGACGCGCAGCGCGTCGCGGGCGTGTCGCACGGCACGTTCGTATCGGCCCGCGTCATACTCGAGGACTCCCAAGTAGTGGTGCGCCAGTCCACTTCGCGGATCGAGTTCGCTCGCGCGCTCGAAGAACGCGAGCGCGAGAGGGCCTTCGCTCGCACGGTAGCGAATCCGGCCCAGAAGGCCGCCCCCCGCCCCGCTACGCTTGGCGCGTGCGAGCGCGAGATTGAGACACGCGGCGGCGCTGTCCGGGCGCAGGGCGCGGATGCGCTCGAAGGCGACGACGTGCTCCTCGGTCCCGAACAGCCCCAGTGCGATGGTAAGTTCGAGACTGTTCGGGTTCCGCGCCAGCGCCTTCACCAGTAGCGGGCGCGGGTTCAACTTCTGACCGGCCATGAGGTTCGCGAGTACGGCGAGGAGCATCGGCCGGTTGAAGTCGGCGCGCTCGGCCAGCGCGGCGAGTTCGTTCGCGTCCTTTCGCACCGCCGGCTCGCGCAAGCGCTTGGCCCACTCGCTCTTGTCCAACAGTCGCGCGAGTTCGAGCAGGCGCGCCCACGGCGCGTCGACCTTCTCGTAGAGCGCCCAATCGTCGAGCGCGTCGAGCATCACGTCGCGGATCGGGGATCGTTCGATCAGCGCGACGGTTTCTGCGACCGGGCGCTCGATCGGATCGAGGCCGCGCTTCGAGAACGCGGTCCGATACTTCTCCGAGGCGCTCCACGGATCGAACTTCGGGTGGACCGAGTTGTGCACAACGAGCCAGCCGTATTTTTCGTGGCGGATTTCGTCCGCGCGAGCGGCGAACGCGAGATCGGCGACCGCGTTCGCCACCTCCGTGCGCCGGTCTTCGGCTCCGTGCCCGACCTGCTCGCGCGCCTGATCGAGCGCCCGTTCGGCCTCTTTGAATCGAGCCTGTCGGCGCAGCGCATCGGCGAGTGCGAGGGCCGAGTTGACGCCCTGTTGGGCCTGCCTTTCGGCGACGGCTCTTTCGGTGCGGCGCTCGTTCGCACTCTTTTCGGTCCACCACGCGAACGCGCCGACGGCGGCGGCGAGCAGCGCGACCGCGGCGAGCAGCGCCAGTTGC
>JALHNS010000040.1:4210-27984 GCA_022843445.1 Gemmata sp. | reverse complement strand
TGCGCTCGACGGCGAAGGCGCGAATTCTTCGTTGGTCGAGCGCAGCGAGACGTCTGACTCCCCCCTTCCCTTCAGGGAGGGGGGGCCGGGGGGGGTAGGTTGCCGTTCGCGCGCGATCCCCCGCAGCCCCTGAAGCCCGGTGCCGCGGATCAGGCGGTGCAGCACGGTTTCGGCTTGATCGTCGGCCGTGTGTGCCGTTGCAACCCACTTCGCGCCGGTTTCGGCGCACACTTCGGCGAAGAAGGCGTAGCGGACCTCGCGCGCGGTCGCTTCGAGGTTCGCACCGGCCGCGAGCGCCGCCACGTCCACCGACTTTACGCAGCACCGCACGCCGAGCGAATCGCAGAGCGCGCGAACGAAGGCTTCGTCCGCGTCGGAATCTGCACCGCGAAGCTGGTGGTTCACGTGCGCGACCACCACCGGCACCGGGACGGCGTACAGCGCGCGCAGAAGCGCGACGCTGTCCGCACCGCCGGACACCGCGACCGCGCCCGATCCGCGCCCGGCCATGAAGCGTCGCACTTCGCGCAGCACCCGCGTCACGGTTCACCGCCACTTCTCATTCTTTTCGGAATCAACTTTCGCCGCTCGTGGGAAAGAATACCGATACCGCGGTCGGCCACCGCGGAGGGACGCGCCTACACTGGCGTTAGTTCGCGCCCGGTTCCGCGTCACGTCTTCACCCGGTCCCCTCTGGAGTGCGCGTTATGAGCAGCCCGATTCACCAGCCGAGCCGCCGCCTGTTCCTCGCCTCAAGCACCATCGCGCTCACCTCGCCGTTCTGGACGGTGCGCGGCGCGTACGCAGAGGAGCTGACGCGCACGCCGGCGCAAACGGAAGGCCCGTTCTACCCGAACAAGCTGCCGCTCGACACCGACAACGACCTGCTGGTGATTAACGACGGCATCACGCCCGGCGTGGGCGAGATCACGCACCTCACGGGCAAGGTGCTGGACGCCAAGGGCAACCCGCTGAAGAACGCGGTGGTGGAAATCTGGCAGTGCGACAGCGCCGGCGTGTACCTGCACACCGCCGACAGCGCCGGCAAGAAGGACAAGCAAGACAAGAACTTCCAAGGGTTCGGCCGGTTCGTGACCGGCAGCACGGGCGAGTACTACTTCCGCACCATCAAGCCGGTGCCGTACCCCGGGCGCACGCCGCACATCCACTTCAAGGTGAAGCAGGGCCGCAAGGAGTTGCTCACGACCCAACTGTACGTGAAGGAAGAGGCCGCGCGGAACGAGAAGGACGGCATCTGGCGCAGCGTGCGCGACGAGAAGCAGCGCGCGGCGATCACCGTGCCGTTCGAGAAGGTGAAAGCCTCGAAGACGGGCGAACTGGCCGCGAACTTCGTAATCGTGCTCGGCGTCACCCCGGCGGAGTGAGCGCCGCGTCGGCTTCTACCGCGGCCTTCCAGACCGCGGGCACGGTGTCGCGGTGGTCGCCCTGAACGTAAAAGCTCTCGCCGCCATCGGCCACCGTGCGCACCAAGATCGTCTTCCACGGGCGGAAGTAGTACCGCGCGTCGGTCTTGGGCGCTTGCGTGTGGTAGTCGTCGCCGAGCGGGATCAGGTCGAACACCGCGGTGGAAAACTTCGCGATACTCTCGGCGCGCTGGTGCGCCACGTTCCGCGCCATCGCCAGCGCCTTCAGGTACACTTCCGGCCCCATCACGGCCGTGCCGAAGTTCAGCACCATACCGCCTTCCAACTTCTTGATGTGTTCAGCGAAGATCAGGAAGTCGGTGTAGCTCGCGCGCCCCAGCACGCCGCCGTCGGCGTTCGGGTGCTCGTGGATGATGTCGTAGCCGATGCCAATGTGAACCGTGACCGGCACTTTGAGCCGGTAGGCCGCCGCGAGAACGCTCGCGTGCTTGTACGGGAAGAACCCTTCGGCGATGGCGCGGCCCACGGCTTCGCCGTAGCCGAGGCCGTCTTTGACACCTTTCGTCAGGGCGTCGTTGATGCGGCCGGTTTCTTCCCACAGCCCGAACTCGCCGCTCGAAACGTAGCGGGCCACGCTCTCGGTACTCGCACCGACGAGCGCGAACTCCCAGTCGTGAATCGGCCCGGCCCCGTTCATCGCCACCAGCGACACCAGCCCGCGTTCCATCAGGTCAATCACGTGCGCTTGCGCGCCGGCGCGGAGCACGTGCGCGCCCATCATCAGCACGCGGGCCGCGCCGCGGCGCTTCGCCTCCGCGAGCCGCTTCCCGATCGCGGGCAGGTGCTCGTGCGCGAACGTGACCGCGCCCGGGTCGAGCGGTTGGAGCACGCTCAGCGTGAGGTCGTGGGCGCGGTGCGCCAGCGGCTGCACGCGCAACTGCTGACGGTTGAATTGGGGGAACGGCACGACGAGTTCTCGATGGCCGGTTGTCGGTGGTCGGAAGCGCACGAGCGCGGGCACTGGTCTGCCCGGCGCTCCCGCGCCACGGGCGGCTATTCCGGGGCGACGAACTGCGTCCCGGCCCGCGGCGGTGGCACTTCGCCCGGCGCGGTGTCCGGCGGGCGCGTCTGCCACGCGGCCCCGGTCGCCATCTGGTAGCCGGTCAGGTACAGGCGCTGCGACTCTTCGCGGTCGAACACCATGCTGCTGGTGCGCCCGTTGAACTCGGTCGGCACCGCCATCAGGTGAAACCGCGACCGCGTGACCCCGCACAGCGCGTACAGTTTCATGCAGTCGGCGCGGAACAGCGAGTACAGCCCGGCCGACACCGCCAGCGCCATCGATTCGATCACGCGGGGCCGGCCCTTCGCAACGTTCGGGTGCGTCTTCCCGGCCGACAGCACCCACACCGCCGACCCCGGAGGCAGCGGGCCTGACGTGCGAACGAACACCTGCGTCAGGTTCCCGGCGTCGGCGTGCAGTTCCTTGAAGTGGTGCCCGTTCACCACCACGTCGAACTCGACCGGCGGCACGACGCCCGGAATGGAGCACGCCGCGAGGAGCACCTTGCGCACCAGTTCGACCGCGTCCGGGCGGTCGGAGTCCGCGACCGCGCCCACGTCCCACACTACGAGCCGGTGGGTGAACACGTTCTGCGTGCCGATGAACAGCCGCCGGCCCGCCCGGTGCGCGGCCCGGAGTTCGGCCACCACCTCGTCGGTGATGCGGTACGCGAGCAACTTCTCCAGCGGGCGCGACGACATAAGCCCGGTGCCGGCGGCGATCCCGCGCACCGGCTGCCACACGTACAGGTCGGACCGCTTGAGGTTCAGGAACACCTCGCCGAGGGTGGCGTCGTACTTCGGGCCGAGGAACGCCATGAGCGCGACCGCGGCCCCGCTGCTGATGCCGGTACACACGTCGAAGGTGGGCCGCGTGCCCGCGGCCGTCCACCCGTTCAGGGCACCGGCCGCGAACGCGGCATACTTCCCGCCGCCCGAGACGCACAGCACGTTGATGGGCTTGTCGGACGGGCGCTCCGGGGCCGCACCCTGCATAGCCAGCGCCAGCCCCTCCACCGCGGCGGCGTCCGCGTCGCGGTAGTCGTCGGCCGCGCGCGCGTTGCGCCAGTTCTTGAGCGCCAGCGGCTCGGGCACGAGCGGCCCGTAGCTCCCGGCGCACCCGACCGCGCCCAATAGCGCGACGGGAACCAAGAGCGCCAGCGCGCGAACGAACAGCCGCACCGCCGAACCCGTACCCATGCCGCCCCCAAGCGCATCACGCGGAGAGTGGGGCATAGCGTGAGCGGCTCGCGAAATCAAGCGCGAAGTTGCGAACCGCGCGAACCGGCGCAAGCGCGCGAACCGCGGCGCTCTGTAGCCGGGGTCTGTGACCCCGGTGCTGTGCAAAAAAGGTAGCTCCGGCGAAGAGCGATCCGACTTCGCCCGAAACGGAACCACAAAGGTAGCTCCGACCTCACAGAGGCCGGCTACAGCAATCCGCTCCCTACGCGGGCTTGCGCAGCAGGTGCTTCGGGAAGTCCGCGATCCGAGCGCAGCACAGTTGGTCCATCACCTGCTTCAGTTGCACCTTCAGCATGGCGACGGCGTGCTGCCCGCCGGTCGCGCCCAGCGCCGCGACCGCGTACATGAACGTGCGGCCCAAGAACGTGAAGTCGGCATCGCACGCCAGCGCGCGCGCCACGTCCGGCCCGGAGCGCAGCCCGCTGTCGATCATCACTTTCAGTTTAGCGCGGAACTTCGGCGCGATGGGCAGCAGCGACCGGATCGTGGATTCGCCCGCGTCCACCTGTCGCCCGCCGTGGTTGGACACGATCACGCCGTCCAACCCGAGGCGGACAGCGGTCTCGGTGTCCTCTTCGCTCGCCACGCCCTTCAGCACCAACTTGCCCTTCCACCGGTCGCGGATGGGCGCGATCTTCGCTTCGTTCAGCCGCCCGGAGAAGGTCGCGTTCATGTACGCGCCGAGCTGCTTCATGTTCAGCCCCTTCGGCATGTACTTCACCATCGTGGCGAAGTTCGGCTTGCCGTGCCACAGCGTGCGCAGCGCCCAGTTCGGCCGGCCCATGATCTGGAGCACGTTGCGGAGCGTCATGCGCGGCGGCATCGCGAGGCCGTTGCGGATGTCGCGCGGGCGGAACCCAAAGGTGGGCACGTCGCACAGCAGCACGAGCACCTTGCACCCGGCCGCGTCGAGCCGGTTCAGGATGTCGTCGCGGATCGCGTCGTCGGACGGGTGGTAGAGCTGGTACCAGAACCGCCCGCCGGTGATCTCACCGATGCGCTCGATGCTGGACGTGCTCACCGTGCTGAGGATGAACGGCACGTTGTGTTCGGTGGCGGCGCGGGCGAGGATTTCCGGCGCGTTCGGCCAGATCAGCCCTTGCAGGCCGATGGGCGCGATGCCGAACGGCGCGTCGTACTCGTGCCCGAACAACTCGGTCTTCAGGTTCGCCGGTTCGTGCTTCGTGAGGTAGTACGGCTTCAGTTCGACCTGCCGCAGTTCGTCCGTGTTCTTCTGGAGGTTGACGTCTTCGTTGCAGCCGCCGTCGAGGTACTCGAACGCGAACCGCGGGATGCGCCGCCGCGCGGCCGCGCGCAGGTCGTCGATACCGGGGTAGCTCGTGTTGTAGCTGAGGTTCATGGATCCGAGGGAGTGAGGCGCGGGGCCAGTGTGTGGCGTTAGTGTACGGCCCGCGGCGCGGTCAGGTGCGGCGGAACTGCTTGTCCAGTTCGGCGCGGCTGAACAGCAGCGACGTGGGCCGCCCGTGCGGGCAGTGGTGGCTGTCTTCGGCCATCGCCCGCAGGTGGAGCAGGTACGCAATCTCCTCGGCGTTCAGCTTGTCGCCGGCCTTTACGGCGGCCTTGCACGCCATCGTCGCCATCAGCAAGTGCAAGAGCGCCTCCTTCGCCGGCGGGCGCTCTTGCGTGACGAGGTAATCGACCACGCCGCGCAGAATTTCGTGCGGCGGCTTGCGCCCCAAGAGCGTCGGGTAGCTCGAAAGCAGGATCGTGTTCCCGCCGAAGTCCGAGACGTCGAGACCGAGTTCGCGGAGCGCGTCGGCGGCTTCGAGAACGAGCGCCGCCTGTTCTGCGGGCAGGTCGATCGGTTCGGGGATCAGCAGTCGCTGCACTTCGAGTTTGCCGTCGCGAATGCGCCGCCGCAGTTGCTCGAACAGGATGCGCTCGTGCAGCGCGTGCTGGTCGATGACGAGCATCCCGTCGGAGGTTTCGAGCACGATGTAGGAGTCGTGGAGCTGAATCGCGGTGTGCGGCGCGAGCTTCGGCAGCGCGAACGGCACCGCCGGTGCGGCGGGGGGCGGGGGCGCTGATGGGGATTCGGGTTCTCGTTCAGTTTCACGAGAACTGATTTGTTCTGCGGAGGTTTCACCTACCCCCCCCGGCCCCCCCTCCCTAAAGGGAAGGGGGGAGTCAGAGCCAGACGCCTCGCTGCGCTCGGCGAACGAAGAGGCTGATTCTGGTGCGTCGAGCGCAGCGAGACGACTCTCCCCCCTTCCCTTTAGGGAGGGGGGGCCGGGGGGGGTAGGTTGAACCCCGTTCGGTACGCGCCACAGCGGGTCGGCGGCTTCGCCGCGCTCCCACGGCGCGAGCGTCTGCTCCGCGATCTCGCGCCGCGGCGATGCGAACAGCCCGGCGTCCGGTTCGGCGTCCGGCTTCGGCCCCGCGGCTTCCGGGTCTTCGCCCACCGGCGTCGTGAGGTACGGAATCAGGTTCTCTTTCAGCAGCCGGCCCTTCACGGTGGCCCGCACCAGCGAGTAGACGAGCGAGTTCTCTTGGAACCGCACCTCGGCCTTCGTGGGGTGAACGTTCACGTCGATCTTGTCCGGCGGTACCGTGAGGAACAGGAAGCCGATCGCGTAGCGCCCGGACATCAGCAGCCCGCGATACGACTCTTGCAGCGCGTGCGCGAGGCTGCGGTCGCGGAACCAGCGGCCGTTCACGAACAGGTATTGCAACTTCGAGTTACCGCGATCGCACTTCGGGTCGGCGATGAACCCCGTCACGCGCATCGGGCCGGGGCCGGAGTCGATTTCGTAGAGCGCGTCGCGCACTTCGCCGGTGAAGAACAGCGCGATGCGGTCGGCGAGGCCCGCGCTCGCGGGGATGTCGTACACGAGCCGCCCGTTGTGCCGCAGCGTGATGTGCAACGTGGGGTGCGCGAGCGCGATCCGCGTCACCGTTTCGCAGACGTGCCCGAGTTCGGTGGCGACGCTCTTTAGGAACTTCTTGCGCACCGGCACGTTGTAAAAGAGGTGCCGCACTTCGAGCCGCGTCCCGGGCGCGCCGTTCCACGGCTTCGGGGCGTGAAACGCGCCGCCGTCGCACCGCAGTTCGCACCCGCTGGCCGCATCGTGCGTGCGCGATTGCAGCGTGACCTGCCCGACGCCCGCGACCGACGCCAGCGCCTCGCCGCGGAAGCCCATCGTGTGAATGTCGAACAGGTCGTCGGCCGATTTGAGTTTGCTCGTCGCGTGCTGCGCGAACGCGAGCGGCATGTCGTCCAGTTCGATGCCGCAACCGTCGTCCACGACGCGAATGAGTTCGGTGCCGCCCGCGTCGAGGTCGATGTCGATGCGCGTGGCCCCGGCATCGACGGAGTTTTCGAGCAACTCTTTCACGACGGACGCGGGGCGCTCGATCACTTCGCCCGCGGCGATCTTCGTGACGAGGTCCGGTGGCAGTTGGCGGATGCGCGGCATGGTGCGTGCATTTCAGCCGAAACGCGCGCCGCTGGCTAGGCCGGTTGTGCGAGCGGCCACTGGTCGCCCGTCGGCGCGGTCGGCGGAACCGGCGTGTTCATGTAATACGCCCACACGTTCTCGAACCCGGGCACGTCGATCAGCTCGCGCACGAACGGCCCGGGCACTTCCTCGAAGTCGTCCAATTCCGCGAGCGCGCACTCGCTCACCGCGAACACTTCGCCCTTCACCGCGAGACCGTTCGCCGCGTCGCGCACGAGACCGGGGTGCGCGCCGAGGTCAATCACGCGGTAGCGCGCCGCGGTGGTCGCTTCGCCAAGAAACTCTTGATCGGCGAGCAAACGGTGGTTGCGCAACCCGCGTTTGAGGGTGCCGTACACGAACAACAGCGTTTTCATGGCGCGCTCCCGGTGTGCGAATGGTATCGTATGCGCGGCCTACCACTCTCCCCTTTCGGGAACCCTGCCATGCGCCGAGTTGTTGCGTTCGCGTTCGCCGTCGCGCTCGTGTCGAGCGCCGCCGTCGGTCAAGACAAGAAAGACCCGCCGAAGGCCGCGCCGGTCGTGAAGCCCCGCGAGGGCAAAACCGAAACCATCAAGCTGTTCGACGGCAAGACGCTGAGCGGCTGGGTCGGGTACGAAGAGTTCTGGTCGGTGCAAGACGGCGTCATCGTCGGCAAGAACAAAGAGAAAGTGTTGCACAGCACGTACCTGCTCACGAAGGACAAGTACACCGACTTCCGGCTCACGTTCGCGTCGAAGCTCGTGACTTCGGAGATGCACTCTGGGGTGAGCTTCTGGGGCGAAGTGTGGCCGAAGGCGAACGGCAAAGTGACCGACGCGAAGAAGGAGAAGAGCGAATTCACCTACAAGGGCCACTTGGTGATGTTCCCGTCCGGGTACGGCATGTACGACCTGTTCGGCCGCAACGGTCTGCCCGTCGATGGCGGCCCGGCGAAGAAGGTGGGCAAGCAGCACGACTGGAACGACATCGAGATTCTCGCGCAGGGCAACCGCGTGCGGGTGGCGATCAACGGCACCGCGGTGGTGGACTGGCGCGACCCGCTGCCGGACCGCATTAAGGAAGGCCCGATCGGCCTGCAACTGCACTCGAACAGCGTGCCGCAGGAGGTGCAGTTCAAGGGGCTGGTGTTGGAGACCTTCCCGAAGGAAGACAAACTGCTGAGCGTAAAGTGAGCGTTCCGGGCGCGCCGGGCGCGGCTGCGCTTTCGAGCCGCTTCCAGCGCGCCCGACAGGGTCGGATCGCGGGCGGTTGGGTTCTGGTAGCCCGGACCGACTACCCAAGGGCACCCAATTCCGTCGGTGCCAGCGGCCGGCGCTCCCGCTCGCCGCTACGCCGCCAGCGGCGCGCGGGCAGGTTCTACCGCGGCCTTCAGCAGCGCTTGCAGGCCGTGAACGTGCTTACAGAAGTAGTGGTGGCGGTACTCGCCGTGGTACACCGCGTCCGGGCAGGTGCAGTGCCACTCCATGTTGCCGTCGGTGGTGCGCTCCGCCGCGATCTGGTAGTCCTCGCGACCCCCGGTCACGGTCCACGTGGCGACGCAGCCCGGTTCGCTCGGATCGGGGTTCTTGTACGTCACGCGAAACTGGTAGGGGGCCGGCTCGCGCTTGCGCGTCGGGCCGGGCAACACGACCGTTACGATCGCGAAGTTCGCGCGCGGTTGGGGGGCGTTCATCTGCGTCTCCCGTTGCGGTTCGTTTGGGTGTGTGGATTTTACCGCCGCCGCCCGCCGATTCGGATGTCGGTAGCCGCGCGCGGTGGTAGACTGACGGAACACACCTACCAGTTGCGCCCGCCGAAACGGAGTTCCGCCCGTGAGTGATCCGAAGAACGCGAAGAAGGTCGAGGTCGAGGTCGAAACGTACGCGCTCGCGACGGACTCGGGCGTTACCCAACCGACCGACGCCGCGACCGTGAAGCAGGTCATCCGCGAGATCGCCCGCAAGAACCGGGTGGCGCAGAAGAACAAAGATTTCGTGAGCGCCGACATCGTCGCCAAGTTCACCGCGCTGCCGTCGTACAAGGCCGCGAAAACGGTGATGTGGTACGTGGAAGCCGGGAGCGAGGTACGCACCCGCCACGCGCTGCCCGCGGCGCTCAAGAGCGGCAAACGCGTGGTGGTGCCGTGGTGCGTGGTGGAAAGCAACACGCTCGAACTGTTCCTGCTCGAAGACACGAGCGAACTGGTCGAGGGCGCGTACAAAATTCTCGAACCCAAAGAGGAACTGCGCCTCCAGCCGCGCAAGATCGTCAAGCCGCAGGAACTCGATTTGGTGATGGTGCCGGGCACCGCGTTCGACAAGCGCGGCGCGCGCATGGGTCAGGGCAAGGGCTACTACGACCGCCTGCTGGCGAACGCGCGCGCGGACGCGCCGCTGGTGGCGCTCGCGTTCGACTGCCAAATCTTCGACGAGATCCCGGTGGACGCTCACGACGTGTTCATGGACCTCGTGCTCACCGAGACGCGCTCGATTCCGGGCAAGGGCCGCAAGAAGTAAAACGCCCGCACGCATTTCTCATCGATTCCGGCGCGTCGCGCGGTATGATTCCCGCGGCGCGCTCGTGCCGCCGCCCGCCCGCCTCTCCCCTCGGGTGTTCTGATGTCTCTCCGTACGCGCCGCGAACTGTTCTCCGATGTGGGCCGCGGGATGCTCGCCGCGGGCCTCGGCGCTTCGCTCGCCGCCGACCTCGGCTTCGGCAGCGCGTGGGCCGACGACGAGCCGAACCGCCTCACGTTCGGCACACTCGACCCGCTCGTCGATCTGATCCGCACTACCGCCCCGGACAAGATCATCGCGGTCGCCGTGGAGAAGTTGCGCACCGGTACCGAACTGAAGGAACTGGTCGCCGCGGCGGCGCTGGCGAACGCGCGCGCGTTCGGCGGCGAAGACTACGTCGGCTTCCACACGCTCATGGCGCTCGCGCCGGCGTACCAGATGAGCCTCGCGGAACCGAACGCGGCGCTGAAGCCGCTCGCGGTGCTGAAGGTGTTGCACCGCAACGCGACGCGGCTGAAAGAAGTCGGCCCGGAGCGCGAAACGCTGAAACCGGTGAGCGCCGCAAAGCTCGCGTCGGATTCGCGCGGCGGCGAACAGCTTCGCGCAGCGGCGCGCAAGGCCGACGCCGACGCGGCGGAAGCCACGTTCGCCGCCATCGCCGGTGCCGGCAAGCCGGTGGACGCGCTGAACGAACTGCTCATCGCAGTGGACGACGCGACAGAGGTTCACCGCGTGGTGCTGGTGTCGCGCGCGTGGGATTTGCTGCGGTTCGTCGGCCGCGCGCGCGCGCACACCATGCTGCGCCAGTCGGTGCGCTACTGCGTGAACATCGAGAAGAACCCGAATCAAGCGAAGTACAACGCGGGCGTCCGCGAGCTGATGCCCAAACTGCTCGACGCGCACAAACTGCTCGCCCCCTTCGCCCGCGAGGTGCGCAAGGCCGACGACGCGTGGGTGCGCAAGTTCGCGGACGACGTGTTCGCGGCGACCGCCGACCGCGCCGCGGAGATGGTGGCCGCGGCGCTCGCGGAGGGCTTCGCTGCAGAAGACATCGGCGCGGCGCTTTCCATCGGCGCGAACGAACTGGTGCTGCGCGACGCGGGCCGGCCGAAGGCGTGGGCGCAACCGAACAAGCCGGAGGGCAGCGTTCACGGGGATTCAACGGGCGTTCACTGCTGTGACACGGTTCACGCGTGGCGCATGCTCGCGCGCGCCGGCGACCGCCGCACGCAGGTAACGAGTCTGATTCTGGCCGGCTACCAAGTGGCCCGCGACCGCGCCGGCCGCGCCGAGTTCGCGAAGTGGGAGCCGTACCCGCGGGCCGAACACGCGAAGGGCGTGATGTCCGTTGCGCCCGACGCGCTGCTGAAGGAACTGGACGGCGCGATCCGCGAGCGCGACCAAGCCCGCGCCGCCGCACTGACGGCGCGCATCGGCGCGGAAGTGCCGGCCCGCGCCGAGGAAGTGTTCGCGCTGCTGCGCGGGTACGCGATCAGCGAAGACGGCGCGCTGCACGCGGAGAAGTACTTCGCCACCGCGAGCGACGAGTACGCGACCGCGCGCCCGGCGTTCCGGTGGCGGCAGTTGGTGGCGCTGGCCCGCGTGACCGCGAGCGCCCACGGCTACCCCGCGCCCGGCCACAAGGACGCCCGCGCCGCCCTGAAGGGGTGAAATAAGTGTAGGCCGCTCGCTCCGCGAGCGACCAATCGCGGTGCGTGGAACGAACAGGTGATTGCAAGCGCAATGGCCGCTACACTTGAAGTCACTTCAGCTCGCGCGGGATGAACTTGAGCGCGACGGAGTTGATGCAGAACCGCAGGCCGGTGGGCGCGGGGCCGTCGTCGAACACGTGGCCCAAGTGTGCGTCGCACCGCGAGCACAGCACCTCCGTTCGCGTGATGCCCAAGCTGCGATCCGTGCGGAGCGTGACGCGTTCGGCGTCTACGGCTTCGGTGAAACTCGGCCAACCGGTGCCGCTGTCGAACTTGGTCCCCGAATCGAACAGCGGTTGGGCGCAGCACACGCACTCGTACACGCCGTCGCCCTTCGTGTTCCAGAACGCTCCGCTGCACGCGCGCTCGGTGCCGTGCGCCCGCGTGATCCGGTACTGCTCCGGGGTGAGCAGCGCGCGCCACTCCGCGTCGGTCTTCACCACCTTTTGCCCGTCGAACGGCTTCCCGGCGCGCTCCGCGATCGAAGGTGCTCTCATCGGCATGCCCTTGGATGTGAGGAGCAGGTACGCGAGCGCACCCGCGGCGAGCGCGCCGCCCAACAACACGAGTCGGGTGTAGGTTCTCATGCCCGTTCGACGCGCCGAGCCGGCGCGCCCTTACTTGCCGCGTTTGAGTTTCTTCGGGCCGGCGCCGGCGGTCTTCTCGTAGGTGCCGTTGCCGGTCTTCACGTACTTCGTGAACCCCTTGCGCGCGAGGTTCGTGTCGCTAACCGCGTGCTTGGCCTGATGGTCGGTCCACGCGCGCGGCGCGTTCGGCTCCACGAACACGCGGCGGATCGCCGCGCCCGTTTCCGGGTGCGCGGTGAGCGGTTCGTCGCTCATCTTCTGGAACAGTTCGAACTGCTCGCCGCCCGAACCGTCGGCTTCCACGAACTCGTAGACGTACATCGGCATGGGAGACCTCAGTAATGAGTGCTGAGGACCGAGTGATGAGTGGCCGGTTGTCCGTCGCGAAGACCGCCGCTGGCAACTCATCACCCATCACTCGTCACCTTAGTTTACCCCTTCGCCAGTTCGGCGCGAACGGTTTCCAGCAGTTTCTTGGTCGCGTTGATGCCCGCGGCCTCGTCGCCGCCGCCCTCGAACTCGATGCCGATGTAGCCGCTGTACTTGTGCGTCTTCACCACGATGTCCAGCATCTTGCGGTAGTCCGTGCGCTTCTCGTTACCCTTCTCGTCGAACTCGTGCGACTTCGCGCTCACGCCCTTGGCGAACGGCATCAGTTCGTCCACGCCCTTGTAGCGGTCGTACGTGGTCTCTTTCACGCCCTCGATCTTGCCGATGCCGAAGTTGCCGAAGTCCGGGAGCGTGCCGCAGTGCTTGTGGTCCACGAGCTTCATCACGCCCGCGAGCCACGCGCCGTGGCTCGACAGCCCGCCGTGGTTCTCGACGATGGTGCTGATGCCGTGCGTGGACGAGAACTCGGCCAGTTTGCGCAGCCCGTCGGCCGCGAGTTTCTGCGTTTCCTCGAACCCCTTCTTCCAGTCGCTGGCGGCGTTCACGCGGATGCTGTGGCACCCGAGGAACTTGGCCCACTCGACCCACCGCTTGTGGTTCTCGACCGCTTGCGCGCGGCCCTTCTCGTCCGGGTTGCCGAGGTTGCCCTCGCCGTCGCACATGATGAGCACGCTCACCACTTTGTTGTCGTCGGCGACCTTCTTCAGGTCCTTCAGGTACGCGTCGTCCTTCTTCTTGGCGGCGTAGAACTGGTTCACGTACTCGATCGCGGTGATGCCGTAGTCCTTCGCGCTGATCTCGGCGAACTTGAGCGGGTCCTTCTTCTCCGCGCCGCCGCGGCCGAAGAACGCGCGGTTGTGCGACCACTGCGCGAGCGAGATTTTGAACAGTTCTTTGCTCTCCGCGCGCGCGGCGCGCGGCAGCAGAACGGCGGCGGCGGACGCGGCGAGGAAGTCGCGACGGGTGAACATGCGGGGAGGCTCCGGTTTGGTGGGCGAGTGAAGGGAATTGTATGGCGAACGGCGCAACTCTGGCGAACGGCCGGCGTGAGCCGGCCGGTGCGGGAGGTGCGGAAACCACCGGCCGGCTTACACCGGCCGTTCGCCGTGCGCTTACTCGAACTTCTTCTTCAGCACCTCGATCTCGGCGTCCTTCTTCTGCGCGGCGAGCGCGCTCAGCAGCAGTTCCTTCGCGTCGGCGCTGGTCAGGTCGATGTGCAGCGCGGTGCGGGCGGCGCGCTCGGCCTCCGCGTGCTTCCCGGCGTTGGTCCACAACTTCGCTAGCCGCAGGTGCAATGCGAAATCGTCCGGCACCGCGAGGGCTTGCTCCGCGATCACGCCCGCGAGTTTCTCCGGCTTTTCCCACGCGGCGTACGTGCGGGCGAGCAGGTCCGGCCAATCGGCTTCGCCGGGCGCGCCGGTGCGGCCCTTCTCGAACGCGCCCGCGGCCTTCTCGTACTCTTTCAGGTCGAAGTGCAGTTTGCCGAGTTCGAGCAGCACGCGCCCGTCGGCCGGGTTCGCGTCCGCGGCTTCGGTGAGCAGTGCTTTCGCCGCGGTGTCGTCTTTCGCGCGGCGCGCGATCCGTGCGAGCACCACACACGCGAGCGCGTGCCCCTTCTCTTTCGCGCGGGCGGCTTCGGCCAGCTTCTTCGCGTCGTCGGGGCGGTCGCGCCGCACGTACTCCGCCGCGAGCCGGGCGCTCAGGTCCGCGTCGTCGGGTGCGGCCTTCTGCGCGGCTTCGAGTTCGGCAAACGTGAGCGCCTTCTCAACTTTGCGCCCGCCGGCCTTCACCGTCTCTTGAAGGAACTTGCGGTAGCCGGCCTCGAAGTCGGCGCGCTCCGCGCTCAGCGCGAGCTTCAGCGCGCCGGTCACGTCCGCGGTCTTCTGGAACGCGTCGAGCAACTTCGCGACCGCCGGTTCGCCGCCGTAGCTCTTCGTGATGTACTCGATGTACAGCGAGCCTTGGTAGTACGCGAGGATCACGTCTTGCGGTTGGCCGAACCGCTTGTACGCGCGCGTGATGGTGTCGAGGTCGAACGCGGTGCCGGCGGCGAGCCGAGCGCGGAGCAGCGGCAGCGCCGCCGTGAAGCGACTCGTGCGCTCGCTCCGAACGGCAAGCCCTTCGGTGAGCCAGATGGGGGCGCGGTGTTGCGTTTGCAGCAAATTGAAGGCGTGCGTGAGTTCGTGCCGCACCACCACTTCCCAGTTGTAGAGGCGCGCCCCGCCGTCGGGGCGCGGCGACGGCAGCGCGATGAGCGGCCCGGTACACGCGCCCTGCACCGCGCCCGGCAGCCCCGGCAACAGCGCGATGCGCCCGCTGAACATCTGCCGCCGCGCGAAGATTTCCACCATCACCTTGCCCGGCGGCGCGAACTCGTACTTCTTCGCGTACTCCGCGTAGGTGTCTTCGAGCACGTCCGCCATGAACGCCGCGAGCACCTTGTCCACCTTCTTGTCGAACCGGATCACGAAGTGCGCGGTCTCGGTGGTCGCGTACTCGGCGAGTTCCTCCAGCACGGTGAGCGCGTTGTCGGCCTTCACGTTGAACGGGTCGGCCTTGAGCGCCGCTTTCAGCGCCACACGCGCCTCCGCTTCGCGGCCCTGCATGTAGTAGAGCAGCCCCAACCCGGCTTTCGCGGCGGGCGCGTCCGGGCGCAGGATGCCGGCGCGCTCGAAGCACTCCGCGGCCTTCGCGTACTGCCGCGCGTCCGAAAGGGCCGTGCCCGCGGCGGTGTAGAACTGCGCCGGTTTGCTGTCGAAGGCGAGCGCCTCTTTCGCCAGCGCCGCGAACCCGGCCGCGTCGCCACTCAGGTGCCGAATCGCTGCCAGCCGGCCCAGCGCGCGAGCGTCGCGCGCGTTCACCGCGAGCGCCACCTTCAGCAGTTTCTCCGCGCCGGGGCCGTCCGCCTCCGCTACCCGCACGTCCGCCTTGAGGCGCAGCGCGCCCCCGTGCTTCGGGTTCACCTTCAGTGCCACGTCCGCGAGGCGCTCGGCCTCACCGAATTCCATGCGCTCGAAGGCGACCGTCCCCTTCCCGACGAGCGCGTCGCACGCCTTCGGGTTGATCTTCAGCGCGGCGTCGAACGCGTCCGCGGCGTCGGCCCGGTTGTGTTTCTCCAAGAGCAGCGCGCCCGCGAGCGCTTCGGCCTGCCAGAAGTCCGGGTTCGCCTTGAGCGCGTCGCGCAGCACCTCCTTCAAGATGAACTGAATTTGCTCGTGCTTGCCGTGCGTGACCGCGTTGTCGTATCCGGCTTCCGCGACCGCGAACAGCAGTTCCGGGTCGGTGATGTCCTTCTCGGCCGCCGCCGCGTCGGTGTACGCGCGCACGATCTTGCGCGTCTCGGCGTCGGCTTCGGTGAGGTTGCCCTTGTCGCGGAGGACGCGCGCCAGCACCCACCGCGCGACCAGTTGGTCCGGGTTCTTCTTGAGGGCGGCTTCTGCGTCGGCGGTGGCGTCAGCGAACTTGCCGAGCGAATAGAAGAGGTCGGCGCGGCGGGCGAGCAGGTTGGCGTTTTCCGGGTGCGCCTTCCGCGCCGCGTCGAGCGCCTCGAACGCCCCGGTGGTGTCGCCGGTGGCGCGCTTGCACTCCGCGATTCCCACAAGCGCCGCGAGCGGCGGCTTGTCGCCTTTGGCTTGTTCTTCAAAGCCCGCGAGGGCTTCGGCGTAGTTGCCGCGCTGGAGCCGCTGTTTGAGCGCGGGGAACTCGACGGCCGGCTGAGCCGCCGCGTGCGGCGCGGCGAGCGCGAAGAGCGTAACGAGAAGTGTTGTGCGCATGCCCCCAACGTACCGGCGGCGCGCCGGGGGTGCAATGGGCGGAACGCACTCACTTCCGCTTCGACTTCCGACCCTTGTCGCGCGGGGTGTGGCCGTTACCGTTCGCCGGCGGGCGCGGGGCCGCGTGCCCGTTCGCGATGTGGCCGTTCGTGCTCGGCGCAGTCGGCGCGGGAGCCGGCGCGCTCGGCGCGGCCGCCACCGGCTGCACCGGGACGGCCGCGCGGCGCGCGGCGCTCTGCCAGAACCGCGACGGGATCAGCCCCAACCCCAAGATGAACAACTGGCTGAGCCAGAAGTTGAAGCACCCGTCGGCGAGCCGCGAGTCGAACCCGTAGGCGTGCAGCCCGATGCTCAGTTGGTTCGTACCGAACCAGCTCCACGCGGTGATCGCGTTGCCGAAGATCGCCAGCACCGCGACGCCGCGGTCCTTCACGAGGCCGGCCCAGCGGGCGTGCAGGATCAGCGCGTTCCAAATCACGATGAGCACCGCGCCGTTCTCTTTCGGGTCCCAGCCCCAGAACCGGCCCCACGACTGATCGGCCCAGATGCCGCCGAGCACGGTCCCCACGAAGCTGAGCAGCGTGGCGAAGCACACGACGCCGTACACCATCTGGCCGAACACTTTGCCGCTTTCCGGCGAGAGGGCCAGCGCCGCGACCGGGCGCGCCAACTGCGGCAACTCGCCCGCGATCGGCCGGCCCGCGGCGTCGATGCCCGGCGCGCCGATGCGCAACAGCATCAGCGCCAGAGCGTACACCGCGCCCGCGGCGAGCAGCATGTAGAACCCGCCCCACAGCACCGCCGAGTGCGCCACCTCGAACTTGTCCAGCGCGCTGACCATGAACGCGAGGAACACCAGCGGCACCGCGACCACCCCGGTGGCCGCCGCCCCGAACGCGAGCAGCGCGCCCACGCTCGGCTCGCCGGTCATCGTGTAGGAGTCGCGCACCACCGCGCCGAGCATCTGGAACACGTAGAGCGCGCCGAAGAAGCCCGCCACGAAGGTGGCCGTGTAGCCCAGCGTGACCGTGGTGACGTGCGTGGCGAGCCAGAAGTTGGTGTCCAGCACGGCCTGCATCATTTCGAGCGTGTCGTCGGTGGCGAGGTTGTGCGCTACGATGCTGGTGGCGAGGCCGAGCATCGCGGCCATTGCGGTGCCGACACCGATGGGGAAGATGCGCTCGACCGCGAGGGACAGCGCCACGCACCCCCAGCCGATGAAGATGGCAGACGAGTACAGGTTGGTGACGAACACCAGCGGGCGGTCCATGATGTACATGCGGGCGAGCAGCGCCGCGGTGTGCAGCACCAGTGTGGCCGCGGCGACCGCGAAGGCGCCGCGCCGCAGCCCGGTGGCCCACGTCGGGCGCTGCGCCGCTTGGCACGCGAACCCGACCACCGCGAGTACGAACGCGAACACGTACAGCCCGGTGCAGTGGAAGAACGGCGCGAGCCGGTTGTACAGCACCTCGGCGCGGGCCCGCTTCAGGTCGCCGGCGGGCACGTGTTCGAGGTGCGCGGAATAGTCCGCGACCGCGGCGTCGAACTCCGCGGCGGCCTTGGTGTGCTCCCCTTCCATTTCGGCCAGTTGCTTCGCGTCGGAGTCGTTGGGCCGGTTCTTGAGCGCGGCGCGCAGGTCGGCGGCGCGCTTGGCGGCGTAGGCGGCGTCGCCGTATGCGCTCACGATGCGGTCCCACACGCGGGCAGCGGGGCGCGGGGCGAGGCGCGCGTCGCGCTCGCGCTCGAGCGCCGCGCGGGCCTCCGCGTTCTGTTCCGGGGTGAGCAAGAGCGCCACAGTCTCGAACCGCGCGCGGCGCGTGTTCGGCGGCTCGTCGGCCGGTTCCCGTTTGAGCACCTCGGAGACGGTGGCGAGGAACTCGGCCCGCTGCTTAGGGTCCACCTGTTCGGGCGGGCCTTTGAACACCGCGCGCAGCAGTTTCGCCTCGGCCTCCGGCGACAGCGGCAGCGGCGGCACGTGCTTCTGCTGTGCGCGCAGCCCCACCAACAGCGCCTCGGACACGGCGCTCACGCGGAGCTTGTACAGCGACTCCCACTCGCCGCCCGCGACCGGCGGCAGCATCATCAGCCCGCCCTTTGCCCCGCCGAACGTAGACAGCACGAGGACCGTGGTGAGCCGCTCGTGCAGTTCTTTGAACTTGCTCTCGGTCGTGTCGAGCTTCTGGTTGGCCCGCACTTTCTCGTAGATCGGATCGACGCGGGCCTCAATCAGGTCGCGCTTGGGCCACAGTTCCTTGAGGGTGTAGCGGAACCCGTCGCGGTTCTCGAGCCGCAGCTCGCGCAGCACGGCCTCGTTGTCGATGCGCACGAACTCGCGGTCGCCGAAGTCGCCGAACCCGCCCTCCGGGCTGTTCGCCATCACCTCCAACAGCCACTGAATGGCCGGGCGCTTCTTGCCGGCGGCGTCGTAGTACTCCTCGCGCGCCGAAATCGAGCGCATGTTCAACCGGGCCACCGAGTCGAGCGGCTTCACGCGCCCGCCGTCGGCCACCGGCAGGCGGGCCACCGCGTCCAGATCGACGGGCTGCTTGGGCGGCGTCATGCGGCCGGCGGCGGAGAGCAGGTACAGCGCGACCACGCCCAGCGCCACCCACGGCACGTACCGCACCGGGCCCGCGGCGCGCGGCGGCTCGGGTACCAGCGGCGACGGCACGGGCGCGTCCGGCACCGGCACGGTCACGGCCTTGTGCCGGGCGCGCAGCAGGAACTGCACGAGGAAGATGCCGAAGTGCAACACGAGGCCCAAGCTGACCACCGCGCACGACGCGTAGGGCAGCAGCCAGCCGGGGTTCTTCACCACTTGCAGAATCGTCGTTGTCTCGGTCTTGTCGAAGCTGCTCTGGTAGAACGTCTCACCACCGATGCGCAGCGGGTCGTTCATCGAGATGCGCTGCTCGCGCACGAGGTTCCCGGCCTCGTCGTACACGCGCACGTCGCTGGAGTAGTTCTTCGCCTTTTCGGTGCCCACGTAGCGGTCGTACCGGAACTTGTCCAAGTGGAACCGGTGCGCCTTGTAGTACCGCTTGAAGCGCATCAAGAGCTGGTACTTGGTGCCGCCCACTTCGATCTCGTCCGGCCCGAACTTGTCGTTGCCGATGAGCGACACCAAGTGCGTGCCCAGCGCCTCGTTAGTGCCCTTCTTGTACAGGCGCACGTAGGCGCTCGGCACGTCGATCTTCTGGTTCGGGTCCACGCCGGACACTTCCGCTCGGCGCTCCGCGACGGCCCCGGTGCCAATGCCGCGGTCGGCCCGGTTCTCCTTCCCCGGCTTCACCGACACCAGCGCCGAGTTCGGCATGAACTCCAGCACCTCGATGTCAACCGGCAGGCGCTCGTCGGTGATGCGGCCCGGGCCGCGCGCGAGCAACTCTTGCGGCACCACCGACACGCGATCGGTCTTGGGGTCCGAGCCGTCGATCAGCGCGAGTTCGACGTACCGCGAGTCTTCGGCGTAGCTGACCGAGCGCCCCTCGTCGATGGTCATGCGCTGCTCGATGGCGAACTCGCGGGTGACCAGTTCGCCGACGAACAGCAGGATCAGCCCGGCGTGAATGAGGAAGATGCCGGCCCGCTTCCACGACAGCCGGAACCGCACCGCGTGCGCCGCGAGCAGGTTCAGCAGCATGAGCGCACCGAGCAACTTGCCCGCGGGGAACGGGAACCCGCCGGGCCACGACACCTCCGACGGCGACGCGGCCGGCGGGAACGCTTCCTTCCAGAACACGCTGAAGAACTTGTAGAAGATCTCGTTGGGCACCCACACGCCCCACGACCAGAAGTACTTGTCGACCACGGTCCAGATGCCGTTGTCGATCTGCGCGAGCGTGCCGAAGAACACGAGGCCCAGCGACAGCACGAACAGCGCGACGGTGAGTTGGAGCGACGCGATCGGCTTCAGTACTTTGCGCGCGCCGGCCCAGAGCGCGGCGGAGCCGGGCGCGGCGGCGCGGGGGGCGGGTTCGCCGTGTTCGCCGGGCGCGTGCGGGGTGGGTTCGGTGCTCATGGTATGTGGTCCTCGCGCGGCGCGCGTGGGGTGTGGAGCGGGGCGCGGGCTACTTGCGACCGGTCATGTTGTTCGGGCCGCGCATGTCCACGCGCAGCCCCTGCACGCCCTTGGCGTCGAACGTCTTGGTCACTTTCGGGATGTCGTCCTGGCTGAAGTTCGCGTTCCCCAACTGGTCCTTCCCAGTGGCCCAGCGCTGCAGGTTGAAGAACTTGCCGCCGCCGGACGGGGTGATCGACACCTCGAACTTGCCGTCCGGGGTGCGCACGGTGGCGAGCACTTTCACGAACGGCGACTCGCGCCCGGGGCCGCGGGTCCAGCCGGGCGGCACCTCGAAGGTGGGATCTCCGCCGGGCGGGAACGCGAAGCTGGCGATCAGTTGATCGAACCCCGCGACGTGCGGTTCGAGGCCCGCTGCGCTACCGGGCAGTTTCACGAACCATCGCGGCTCGTCGGCCGGGAACAGCGCGCCCAGAATGCGGCCCTCGCCGGTGGTGAGCGCGTTCGTGCCGCCGCCCTTTGGCGCACCGCCCGCGCCGCCGTGAATGTCGTCTTTGGGCATCTCGGGGCGACCGCCGCCACCCGTGCCGCTCATGCCGCCGCGGTTGGTCGCGGGGTTCTTGGGGCCGCGCAGGTCTACGCGGCGCACCTTCACGCCCTTCCCGTCGATCACCTTCGTGTACGTTCCGACCGTGTCCCCTTCGGGGTTCAGCCCGATCATGCCGACCCAGCGGTTCAGGTTCGTCTCGGTGCCGCCACCGGACTGCGTGATGCTGATTTCTTGCTTGCGGTCCTTTGTCACGACGGTAGCGAACACTTTCACGAACCCGTCGCGCCCGGGGCCGCGGTCCCAACCGGCGGGCGGCTCGAACGCCGGCCCTGCGGGGGTCAGTTCGACCGTGGCCGCGAGTTTGTCGAAGTCGGCTTCGTGCTGCGCGACGGTTTCGGCCGTGGCGTTGTACTTGAAGAACCACGTCGGGTTGTCGGCCGGGACCATGAGGCCGAGCAACCGGTAGTCGAGGGGTGCGGCATCTTTGGGAACGGTGTAACTGTCCACGCTCGCGTCCGGCCCGCAGCCGGTGGGCACGAGCGCGGCGGCCGCGGCGAGCGCGAGAACGGCGGCGCGAACGGGGAGGTTCGGCATCGGTGTGGATCTCTGGCGGAGACGGCCCGCAAATCCTTCGCAGAGCCGAACGGGGCGGGCGCGCACAAAACAGACGAAACAACCGCGTCAGCCGGTATTCTCGACACATCGCGCGCGTCCGTCAAGGCGAACGCCCGCACCCGCACGGTTCCAACCGCCGGGGCGCGCCCCGCGCAACGCGTCACGCACCCGGCGGGGCTTCGAGCACCTGTTTGTATTTCTTCGGCACGCCGCGAAACGCCGCGTCGTAGGTCGCTTGGAGCGGCACGTTCACGTACCACTCCGGGCGCAGGAACAGCGGCATGTCGATGAGCGCGCGCCCGACCGCGGTCGGCTCGATGTACGCGGTCTTGCGTGGGCCGGCGGAATACGCGGCGAGCGTAAGCGGTTCGCCGGCGGGCAGCTCGAACGGCTCTTCGCTCAGTCCGGCCCAGATCGCGCCGTGCATACCGTTGGGGTCGCGCACCGTTGGCGGGAACAGATCGACCACGAGCAGGTGGTAGCCGCGATAAAGCGCCTCTTGGGCCTTTTCCGCGAACGACTCGAGCGCGCGGTGCGAACCTTTGTTGCCGGGCGAAACGAGTTCGATGAGCGCGACGATGCGATCCCCGCTGTTGTGCCGCACCACGACCGTTCGGCGCTTCAAAACGTAGTCGTTCATCTCCGCCTCGGCGCGCAACCGCGTGCGCGGCGGGGCGACTGCGACCGCCACGCCGCCCTCGTCGAATTCGCTCGGGCCGGAGTGCCCGTTCAGGTGCGGGGTGCGGGGTTCGTCCGGTTCTTGCAGCGCGATCACGTCCGGGCCGAGCGAACCGACGATCTGTTCGGCCTGCGCGTAGAAGCCGTCCGGCAGCAGTCCGTTGTTGAGAGCGGAGCGAATCTCGGCGGTCCAGCCGACGTGGAAATCGTGCCACGTTCCGGCGGAAACGCGGGTCCAGTCGTGAATCGGCATCGGGCACCTCCGGCGCTCATCCTACCGCGCCAAGTGGCCCGCCGCGACGCGGCGCGGTATGCTTTCGGCCGCGGGTCACACTTTCGCGTGAATTCCGGCCGGCGGGCGGCGAAGCGCATTTCTGAAACCCCGCGCACCGCGCGCGGGTATCTCGTTCCAGAGGGCCGCACGTGTCCGCCGACGCCGCGCTCGTAACACGGTGCCTCGACGGCGACCCGGCCGGGGCGCGCGAGCTGGTGGAGCGGTTCCAAACCGACGTGCTCGCCGTCTGCCACCGGTTGCTGAACAACCAGCACGACGCCGAAGACGCGGCCCAAGAAACGTTCGCCCGCGTGTTCCGCAGCCTCGCCCGCTGGGACCGCACGCGCCCGCTGAAGCCGTGGGTGGTCGGCATCGCCGTGAACCGGTGCCGCACGGCCATCGGCAAGCGTGCCAAGCGGCCCGAACTGGCGGACTACCTGCACGACGCACCGGACACGCGCCCGGCCGACGATTCCGCCGAGACCGCCACCGAGATTCGCGCCGCGGTCGATGCGCTGCGCTCCGAGTACCGCGAAGTGTTCGTGTTGTTTCACGAGCAGAATTTGCCCTACGAAGAGATCGCGGAGGCCGTGGGGCGACCGGTGGGCACGGTGAAAACGTGGCTCCACCGCGCCCGGCTCGAAGTGCTGGACCGGCTCCGCGCCCGCGGCGTGGTGCCCGCCGAACCGCAACCCGAACCCCGCTAACCGGGGTGCCCAACTATGTCGCTCGCGCTGCACCCGTTCGACGATTCCGAACTGACGCCGCCGGAATGCGCGCCCACACTGGCCCGCATTCAGAGCGCGCTCGACGGCGAACCGGTCGATTTCGCCACCGACGCGCACGCGACCGCGTGCCCGGCGTGTCGCGACCGCGTGCGCGCGCTGGCGGTGCTGCTCGGCGCGCTAGCCGAACCGCACGCCGCGGAACCGGTGCCCGCCGGCTTCGCGGATCGCGTGCTCGCGGCGCTTCACAACGAGCGCCCCGCGGCGCGCCGGTCGTTCGTGCGCTATTCGGTGTGGGCGGCGCTGGCCGCGGCGCTGCTGGTGGGCGCGTACTTCGCCTTCGGCACGAGCCGCCCGCCGGAGGGGCCGCAACCGCCGCGCGAGTTGGTGAAGAGCGAACCGGAGGTCGCGCCCGCGCCGCGCGAGCGCCCGGTGCGGATCGGCGACGCGATGGCGCACGCGGGGCAATCGCTGCTCGACGCGCCGAAACCGCTGACCGAATCGGTCGCCGTCGCGCCGAAGCTGTTCGACGCGCTGGCCGGCCCGATCGCGTGGCCCGCCGCGAAGCCGATGGGCGCGGACGTGCTCGAACCGGCGCGTCAGGCCGTGTTGGAACTACCGACGGCGGCCCGCGACGCGCTCGAACCGGTCACCGGCACCGCGGCGAAAGCCTACGCGCGGTTCCTCCGCGACCTCGGCACCGTGAAACCGAACTCGTGACCCGGCCTTCAAGAGTAGGTCGCTCGCTCCGCGAGCGACCATCGCGAAGCGAATCAGTTGAACTTCGTTGCGAGCGCCAATGGC
>JALHNS010000040.1:0-4200 GCA_022843445.1 Gemmata sp. | reverse complement strand
CGCGCCCAGGCCCCCAGGCGGCGCGCGGGGCCTACTCTTGAAAACCGAACTCCGGTCACGGAGTGACCGGACCACAGGAAGAACCCATGCGCCCGCTGTTCGCCGTGCTGTTCGCGCTCGCGGTGCCGCTCACCGCCTCCGCCGCGCCGCGCGACGAGGCCCTGCGGCTCGCACCCCCAGACGCGCCGATCACGGTCGTCGCGCAGAACCTGCGCCAGCACGCGAGCGCCGTCGTCCAATCGCCGTTCGCCGCGTGGTTCCCGACCACCGCGCTCGGCAAGCAACTGTTCGCGGGCGACGACGGGCCGAAGCAGTTCCTCGAAGCCGCGGCCCCGGTGCTCCGCGCGCTCGACACCACCCCCGCCGAAGTGTTCGACGACGTGATCGGCGACGCGGTCGTCTTCTCGTACACCCCCGCCACCGGGCGCGCCCCGGAGCGCTCGCTCATTCTGGTGCGCCCGCGGAAGCCCGAAGTGCTGGCGAAACTCGCCGACCGGCTCAACGGCATCCAACTGAAGAGCGGCGAACTGAAGGGCGTGTCCGAACACAAGCACGCCGGCGCGAGCTACTTCGCGCGCGAGCAGCCCAACGGCTCCGCGAACTACTACGCCTTCGCCGGCCCGGTGTTCGCGTTCTCCGAGTCCGAAGCCGACATCAAGGCCGCCCTCGACCGCGCCGCCCGCGCCGACAAAGAGAAGCAACCGGAACTGGTCGCGCGCCTCACCGCGCTCGGCGTTGCCGATGCGGCGCTGGTGCTGCTGCTGCACCCGCGGGCGTTTGATGCGGAACTCGCGGCGAAGGCCGAGCGCGCGCCGGCCGCGGAGCGCGCGGGGCTCGCCCGCCTGCAAGCGGTGTGGAAGGCCACCGAAACCGCGGCCGCGTACCTCGCGCTCGACACCGGGGCCGAAGTGGGCGTCTCGGTGCGGTTCGCCGCCGACAAACTGCCCGCGGACGCGCGCGCGTGGCTCACCGGGGCGCGCGCGCCGAGCGCCGTGTGGCAGGCGGTGCCGAACGACGCGCTGTTCGCGGTCGCGGGGCGCATGAAGGCGAGCGAACTGCTGGACGCGATCGGCGCGCTCACCGCGGCGACCGGCAAGCCCGGGTTCCGCGACGGGTTCGACGCCGCGCTCGGCCCCATCGTCGGCAAAGACAAGTTGCCGAAGGTGCTCGACGCGCTCGGCCCGGACTTCGGCGCGTGGGTGCAACCGCCGGCGAAGGGCACCAGCGTGCCGGTGCTCGTGGCCGCGGTGCGCGTGAAAGACGGCGCGACCGCGGAAGCGAAATCGGCGCTGGCGGCGCTCGAATTCGGGTTCCAGTCGGCGCGCGTCGCGTACAACGCCAAGCACGCCGACCAAATGGAACTCGACGACGAGAAGGACGGCGACGTGACCATTCGCGTGCTGAGTGGCGGGCCGCTGCCGGCGGGCGCGCGGCCGTGCTTCGCGCAAAAGGGCGGCTACCTGTTGGTCGCGAGCGCGCCGGGCGCGATCCGCGCGTTCCGCACGCCGACCGAGGAGCCGAAGCCCGGCGGCCCGGTGCCGGTCGCGCGGTTCGGCGCGACCGCGACCCGCGACTACCTCACCGCGCACGCCGGCGCGCTGGCGCAGTTCCTTTCCGCCACCGGGGCCGGCGACGAAAAGGCACTCGGTGAACAGCTCGCGGCGTTCGCGGCGGTGCTGGAACCCTTCGAGAAGGTGGAACTGCTCGCGCACGGCGACGCGAGCGGCCTGCGGCTCGCGCTCCGGGCCACCACGGCGAAACCGCTCCGCAAAGAGAAATAGCCGGCGCTTGACGCGACCCGCGGGGCGGCTTATCTTCACCCTGTTCAAGTTACCCTAGGGCCTTTTCGTGTCGCCGCTGGCTTCCACCCGCGTTCGCGCCGCACTCGCGCTGTTGGCCCTTCTCGGCCAACTGACGCCCGCGGTCGCGCTGCCGGTGTTCGCCGCCGTCACGCACGACCAGCGACCCGCGTCGTGTGCGTGCGTCGTACTCACCGCACTCGCGCACTCCCCTTGCACGCCCGAAGCGAATGCCGAAAAGCGCGGGTGCTGTGGGTGCTGCGGCACCAAAACCGATACGTGCGTTCCGCCCGCGAGCGTGCCGAACCCGGACGCGCCGCGCGTCCAATCCGACGACAACTGCCACTGCGCGAAGCCGGCCCCGACCGGCGCTAGCGAACACGCGGTACCGGCCGAAGTGCCGGTCGCGGCGCGCCTGAAAGTCGAAGCCGAAAAGCACGTTCCCCAGAGCGCGCCGAGCGCGCCACCCTCCTTACCGGCACCCCCGGCCCCGCCGCCGCGAGCCTGAGCCCCGCCGCACGCGACCTTCCGTGAATATCTCACGCGCGGTTCGCGTCTCAACCGGCGAGAGGTCGGCGCTTACGACCGCCGACGGCGTGCCCGGCTCGCGAGAGGTGATTCTGTGAGAGGAACCCCATTCTCTCGTTGATCGGCAACGATCCGACCGGGCGTTCCGTCGCCGGTCCAGTCGGCCGCGGGTTCGATCCCCGCCGCGGACCACTACGGTACTCGCTTCAGTTTGCGACAACAACCGCGGGCGCACCGGTGCGCCCGCCCCTCGACATAGGCCGCGAATCGCGCGCGCGACGGTCGCGCGCGCGGGCCGCGGGCTTGGTTTCGCACGGAGAGTTTAGATGGTGCGCAAAGCGCTGAAGGTGACGTTCGCGGGCGCGATCGGGTTGCTCGCGCTGGTGGTCGCGGTCGGGAGCACCGGCACCGCGGCCGAAGACAAGACGGTGGACACCAGCACCATCATGAAGAAGAGCTTCAAAGACAAGAACAACTACTCCGCCGCGGTGAAGGCCGCGGCCAAAGACGGCAAGTGGGAAGACGCCACCAAACTGGCGAAGGAATGGGCGGCCCTCGGTGCCGCGCTCGGCAAGAACAAGCCGAACAAGGGCGAAGCGAAGGGGTGGGAGGAGCAGTGCGCGAAGTTTGTGGACACCACGAAGGCCATCGTGAAGGCGTGCGAAGACAAGGACGCGAAGGCCGTGAACAAGAGCGCCGGGGCGTTCAACTGCGCCGGTTGCCACAAGGCGCACCGCTAACGCAGCAGATCGGCACTCGCGCCGGCCGCGCGGTGTGAAGCAGTGAAAAACGCAGCGGGCCGCACATGGGGTGCGGCCCGCTGCGTTTTGTTATTTGAGTGCGGGAGACAGGACTTGAACCTGCACGGGATTGCTCCCGCCAGCCCCTCAAGCTGGTGCGTCTGCCAATTCCGCCACTCCCGCGAGTGACTGCGAAGAGATTATGCGGCCCGCGAGCCACATTTCAAGGGCGCGAACTCAAGAACTCGCCCACCGCGTCGGCCGTCGCTGCCGGGTGCGTGTACTGCGGGTAGTGCCCGCACGCCTCAAATTCGACGCGCCGCACGCACCGCAGGTTCGCGCACAGTTCGGCCTCGCACGCGGGCGGCACGATCCGGTCGCGGTCCCCGCCGATCAACAGCACCGGCGTTTCGATGCGCGGCAGCAGCGGGCGCAAATCGAGTGTGTGAATCGTGAGCGCCCGGCGGCACGCGGCGGCGAGGGGGGTGTCGCCGTTGCACTTGAGGAACAGCTCGCGCGCGAGCGGCGACGTGCCCTCCCAAGTGGCCGGGCACGCGCGACGCATGGCGAACTCGCGCAAGGGCAGTTCCGAAAGTCGCCCCGCCCAGAACCGGCCCTGTCGCGCGCCGAACCGCTCGTACCACTTCAGCCGCCGGCGCGCGAACCCGCCCTTAAGAACGCACTTGGTGAACCTGTGCGGGTGTTCGTACGTGGCGCGGAGCGCGATCGTCGTGCCGAACGACGACCCCAGCACCGCGACGCGATCCAACTTCAGGTGATCGAGCAGCGCGAAGAGATCGGCGCTGTAGTGCGGGTGCCGGTACGCGCCGAGCGCGGCCTCGTCGCGCTCGCCGTTGGGCAGTTCGTAGGCGATACAGGTGTAGTGCTCGCACAGGTGGTGCATCACGGGGGCGAACCCGCGCACCGCGTCCGACATGCCGTGAACGATGATGAGCGGAGGGCCGCTGCCCCACGCCCGCGCGCGCATAGAGTAGCGGCCCGTGTGCAGGGCGAACGGGCGCGCGTGCGCGTCGAACGCCGCGAGCGCGGCCCGTACCGCGGAATCGGTGACATCGGGAGGGTGGGGCACACACTTCAAGGTAGTGCGTCTGCGCGAAACTGTCACACACTCG
>JALHNS010000039.1 GCA_022843445.1 Gemmata sp. | reverse complement strand
GAGGCCGTTTCGTTTCGGAGGTACCCCATGACCGACGAAAGCATCTTCGCCGAGGCCCTCGGCATCACCGACCCTGCCGCCCGAGCCGCGTTCCTCGACCGCGCGTGCGCCGGGAACGCGGAGTTGCGGCGTCAGGTGGAGGCGCTGCTCGCGGCGCACGCGGCGGGCAGCCCGCTCGACCGCCCGCTCGACCGCCCGCCCGAGAGCCTCGCCCGCACCGGGGCGTACGTGCCCGCGGTCGCGGCCCACGGCGACCGCGTCGGGCCGTACAAGCTGATCGAGCCGATCGGCGAGGGCGGCATGGGCGAGGTGTGGATGGCCGAGCAGACCGAACCGGTCAAGCGCCGCGTGGCGCTCAAACTGATCAAGCCGGGCATGGACTCGCGCGCCGTGCTGGCCCGGTTCGAGGCCGAGCGGCAGGCGCTGGCGCTGATGGACCACCCCCACATCGCGAAGGTGTTCGATGCCGGGGCCACAACCGACGGCCGTCCGTACTTCGTGATGGAGCTGGTGAAGGGCACGCCCATCACCAAGTTCTGCGACGAGAAGCGGCTCAACCCGCGGGAGCGGCTGGAGCTGTTCGTGCAGGCGTGCCAGGCGATCCAGCACGCGCACCAGAAGGGGATCATCCACCGGGACGTGAAGCCGTCGAACGTGCTGGTGGCGTTGTACGACGACCAGCCAGTAGTGAAGGTGATCGACTTCGGGGTAGCGAAGGCGACGGGTCAGCCGCTCACCGACAAGACGCTGGCCACCGGGTTCAACGCGGTGGTCGGCACGCCGCAGTACATGAGCCCGGAGCAGGCGACGCTCAACAACCTCGACATCGACACGCGGTCGGACGTGTACTCGCTCGGCGTGCTGCTGTACGAGCTCTTGGCCGGCAGCCCACCGTTCTCGCGGAAGGAGCTGGAGCAGCAGGGCCTGATGGAGGTGCTGCGCGTGGTACGTGAGGAGGAGCCGCCCCGCCCGAGCACCAAGCTGAGTACGGCGGATGCGCTCCCCAGCTTGAGCGCGAACCGTAATACGGAACCGCGGGCGCTGACGGCGCTGTTGCGCGGCGAACTGGACTGGATCGTGATGAAGGCGCTGGAGAAGGACCGGACGCGGCGCTACGAAACCACCAACGGGTTCGCAGCGGACGTTCTTCGCTTTCTGAACGGTGAGCCGGTGCAAGCTCACCCGCCCAGCACCGCCTACCGGCTGAAGAAGTTTGTGCGCAAGTACCGTGGCCCGGTCGCGGCCGCCACCGCGGTGCTGCTGGCCCTTGTCGGCGGGGCCGCGGCCGTGTCGTGGGGGCTGGTCCACGCGCTCGACGCCGAGGCCCGGGCCACGAAGGACCGCGACGACGCGGTTCTCGCGCGGAACGCCGAGTCGGAGGCGCTGGGGAAAGCGACCGCCGCCCGAATCGAGGCCGAGCGGTTGGCCGCCGGGGCAATAATCGACGCGGCCCTCGCCACCGCCCCGGAGCGGGAGGACGAGCAACTGCTCCACCTGTGCCGGCTCGCGAACCGGCTGCCGGAGTCGGCCCGCGAGCACCGCCAGTTCGCCGCCCTGTCGGCGCTGGTGCTCGGGCAGAAGCTGTACCCGCCGTTCCTGTTCTCGCTCGACGGCACCGACAACCCGCCGCGGCTCGCGCCCGACCGGCTGACCGCGTACACCTGCTCGCCGGAGAAGACGACCGAGGTGCGGCTGTGGGACGCCGCGACCGGGAAATTGCGGGCGGTACTGGGCGGGCACGCCGGTGAGATCCTGCGGGCCGAGTACAAGGCCGGCGGGCGGTGGCTGGTCACGCTGGACGAGGAGTTCGTGGTGCGGGTGTGGGAGGTCGCGACCGGCCGGCTGCACGGTATCGTCCGCGGGATGAACCCGCACCCCGACGACCTCCAGTGGGGGCTGTCGGTCTCGCCGACGGGCGACCGGATTCTGCACAACCCGTCGAGCGAGCGCGGCGTGACCTGGGCTGGGCCCCGAGTACGCTCGCCGACTCGCCCGCTCGCCACTCACCGAGGCCGCGAGAGGAGTGCGGGCTCGAATTGTGGGACGTGCCGAACGGCAGCCGGATCGCCCGGTACGGCACGATTGTGACCGACAGCAACCAGGCGCTGCCGCCGTTCTCCCCGTGCGGCCGGTGGATCTACGAGAACGGCCTCGTGACCCCGTGGGAGCGGGACGGCGAGCGCGGGCCGCGGGTGCTGTCGGCGGAGACCGGGCGAACGGCGTGGAAGCTGGAAGGCACCGAGCCCGACCACAGACCGCCACAACTCAGCTTCTCCCCGACCGGCCGGTGGGCCGCCTTGGTCGCGCCCGACGACATCGTAGACAAGCCCCCACTTCTTGTCCACCGGAACCAGGTGGTGCGGTGGCTGGAGCCGGTGGCTTGGCGGGAGACCGGCCGCCGCCGACTCCCGCCCGCTGCGGGTTGCGAACTGTTCCCGCTGAGCGACGACCTGTTCGCCGTGAACGCATCTCGAGGCTCATTCGGGACGTATTCCTGGCTGTTCGCGCTGCTGCCGGCGGGCGGGGATGCCGGCCCGGAAGCGACCTTGCGGCACGAACTCGACCGCCCGGTTTTGCAAGGCGGAGTGGTCAAAACGTGGTCGGGCAAGGCGTGGACCGCGGCCGACCGCGCCCTGCTGCCCGATGCGCCCGGCCGCCGCTTCCACCCGCGGTTCCGCGACGGGGCGACCGCCGGGCGCTTCGTCGTCTTCCCGCGGCGGGTGGTCGATGCCGTCGTCGACCGCAACCTGTCCACGTGGCCCGTTCTTGAACCGCCCGGCCCCACGCGCTCCGATAATCCCGACAAGCCAGCCGATAGTGACATGCGGTTCGCGGTCAGTGGCGGGGCACTGATCGGCGGGTTCGACAGCGAGTACGGGGGGCTGTACTGGTCCGTGCCGCTGCCCCCCGATGTCGGCGCGGACGCCCTAGAGGCGTGGGCGGAGGTGATGACGCGGAAGCGGCTCGACCCCGGGGGCAGTGCGGTGCGGTTGACCGAAGCTGAGTGGGAGACCCGCCGCCGGGAACTCGCGGCTCTCGTCCGCACCGCGGACGAGAAGGAACTGTTCGGTCGGGCCGCCGCCGACTGCGCCCACTGGCTCCGGGAGGCGGCCCGCGCCGGGGCGCGCAACATCATCCGGCAGCCGGGTGACGAGGAGGAGGCACCGCTCTCCGTGTACGACCGGCTCTTCGAGCTGGAACCGACGCCGAAGAACGTCCGGCTGCGGGCGGACGAGTACCGCGCTCGCGGCCGGCCCCGCGAGGCCCTAGAGTTCGAGCTTGCCGAACTCCGCAAGCACGAAGCGGTACGGTGGCAGCGGTGGTGGTTCAACAACTGGCCCAACCGACCCGCGGACGTGCCCTACCCCGAACTGCTCGCGCCGGGCCGGCCGCGGGTGGAGTACGAACTCGTCGTCGAGTGGGCAGCGGCGCTGGAGGCCGCGTTCCCCGACCGCGTCCACGGCACCAAAGGGATCGCCCTGTACCGCTGCGGGCGCTTCGCGGAGGCGCTCGCCGACCAAAATAAGTCGGAGGGTCCCGAGGTGGTGAGGTACTACGGTGACCACCTGTTCGCGGACTTCGCGGCCGGCGCTCATCCGCTGGCAAGGGGCGCTGCCGGTCTCGCCCTGATTCCTCTACCGAAGTTCGGAGAGCCCGAACGCCGTCCGCGGCTCGACTACTCGTTCCGGGCGATGTGCTTCCACGGCCTCGGGCGGTCGGACCTCGCCCGCGCCTGCTTCGATGCGGCGCTGGCCGAGTGGGCACGGCAGCCCGGGTTTGACGGGTTCATCGGCGAGGCCACCGACCTGATCCGCGGCCCGGACTCGCGCCGCGGGGTTGCTCCGTTCCCCCGCACGATCGAACCGTGACGCCCCGAACTACGCCGCCCCACCCAGATGATCCGGACTGAATTCGTGACGGGGCGGATGCGATTCGTTTCCGGGTTGAGCGATCCGGCGTCTCCCGCCGTTTCCAGGAACTGCGAGTTGTGATCGCACCACTCGGGTGAGCCTACTGGTTGACGGGGAAGTCCGCCGAGGGGGCGGAACTGATTGATGAACTGCTTACGGACACCAGTCGCCAACCCCCCAAACACCGCTCGCGACTGGCCGTCGTATTGGCCCAAGAAGGCATGAGCCTGATCAATCAGAAGGCGTTTGACGAGGCCGAGTCAACTATTCGCGAAGCCCTAGTGGGTTGACCGGTCTGGCTTGACGGGCCATTCGTAATCGGTTCTGGTGACGGTCCAAGGAGGGCGGTCATGGAACGGAGCGCCAAGTACGTCGTTCGGTTGGACGAACAGGAGCGCGGGCGGTTGCAGGAGATGGTGGACCGGGGAAAAGGCTCCAAGACCATTCGCAACCGCGCCCTGATCCTGCTGAAGGCCGACGAGGGCGAACACGGACCGGCGTGGGCGGATACCAAGATTGCCGAGGCGTTCGATGTGGGTGTGCGGACGGTCGAGCGCACCCGCCGCCGGCTCGTAACCGAGGGGTTCGAGGCCGTGCTGGCACGCAAGCCCTCGCCCAACCGCCAGTACCGCAGGCTCGACGGCGCGCGGGAGGCCGAGTTGGTGAAGCTGGCCTGCTCGAAGCCCCCGGCCGGGCGCGCGCGGTGGACGTTGCAGATGTTGGCCGACCGGCTGGTGGAGCGGAAGGTGGTGGCCTCGATCGGCCGCGAGGCGGTGCGCACGACGCTCCAAAAGGCGACCTCAAGCCGTGGCTGCGTGAGCAGTGGGTATTGCCTCCCGAAGCCGACGCGGAGTTCGTCTGTGCGATGGAAGATGTCCTCGAAGTGTATCAACGGCCGTACGACCCGAACCGCCCGGTCGTGTGCTTCGACGAGCCGTCCAAGCAACTGATCCGGGAGACGCGAACACCGATCCCGGCCTCACCGGGTCAACCGGAGCGTGTGGACTACGAGTACGAGCGGAACGGGACGGCGAACCTGTTCATGACGTTCGAGCCGTTGGCCGGGCGGCGTCGTGTGAAGGTAACGGACCGTCGCACGAAGATCGACTTCGCGCAGGTGATCCGCGAATTGGTGGACGAGCAGTACCCGAAGGCGGAGAAGGTTGTGCTGGTGATGGACAACCTGAACACGCACAAGCTGTCGAGCCTGTACGAGGCGTTCACCCCGGATGAGGCGCGGCGGCTGATCGGGCGACTGGAGGTTCACCACACGCCCAAGCACGGGAGCTGGCTGAACATGGCCGAGACGGAATTGTCGGTTCTGGGCGGCCAGTGCCTCGATCGGCGGATCGGGGAGAAGGACGAACGGCGCTCCGAGGTCGCCGCCTGGGAACCGCGCCGCAATACCGCCAAGTGCCGGGTCGATTGGCCGTTCACCACCGCTGATGCCCGCGTGAAACTCAAACGCCTCTACCCGTCAATCCAGACCGGTTGAGGCACTAGGAGTCCCGAATGAAACGGCTCGGATTCGCACTGTTCGTGATCCCGCTCGGTGTGGCGGCGGCCCTCCTCACCCCTCCGCCACTCGCGGTCGCGGCACCCGATGGCCCGGAACCGCTCACCTTCATCGCGACCTCCGACTCGCACTACGTCTCGTCCAAGAACCTGGACCGCATCGACCGGAACAAGGCGACCATCGAGCGAATGAACACCATCCCCGGCACGCCGTGGCCGGAGAAACTGGGCGGCGGGAAGGTCGGCAAGCCCCGCGGCGTGCTGGCGCTGGGCGATTTGATCGACGATGGGGACAGGCGCGACGAGACGGCCCTCCAGTGGCGTCACTTCGAGAAGCAGTTCGGCCTCGACGGCACCGACGGACTCCTGAAGTACCCGGTGTTCGAGGGGTGGGGGAATCACGACGGCCCGCCCATCGGGAAGGAAAAGTTTGGCTTCAGTGTCCAGTCGAAAATCAAGGAGCGGAACGTGCTCCGGAAGAAGGCCGGCCGCATCGGCACCGTGTCCGAGAACGGCCTGCACTACTCTTGGGACTGGGACCAAGTGCACTTCGTTCAAGCCAACCTGTACCCGGCCGACAAGCAGCACGCGAAGGTTCGCTACTCGCTCCCGTGGCACGACCCCCAAGGGGCGCTTGCGTTCGTGAAGGAAGACTTGAAGAGCAACGTCGGCGACAGCGGCCGACCGGTCGTCGTGATGTCACACTGCGGGGTGGACACCGACTGGTGGCACCCCGAGGATTGGGCCGAGTTCTACAAGGCGGTGAAGCCGTACAACGTGATCGCCTACTTCTACGGGCACAGCGGGACCGGGTTGCGGAAGTACAAGCCCGAGGGCGAGGAGAAGGCCATCGACTGCGTCAATACGGGGCAGACGGAGAAGGGGTTCTTCGTGGCCGAGGTCACCGCGAAGCGGCTCCGCGTCGGGTTCCAAGCCAAGAAAGACCCGAAGGCGACGGAGAACATCGAGTGGGAGTGGAAGTACCTGCTCGACAAGCCGCTGACCGCCGGCAAATAGTCGAGGCCCCGCGGCGTGCTGTTTCGAACGGTTCCACAGACCCGGAGGAGTTCACACGTGTGCCCGCTCCGTATCACGCGTCGCGTCACGATACTGGCCTGTCTCGTGCTCGGCTGGCTGGCGAGCGAAACGGCCCGTGCCGACGTGCGGCTGCCGGCACTCTTTGCCGATCACGCCGTCCTCCAGCGGGACAAACCGCTACCGGTATGGGGTCGGGCGGAACCGGGTGAAAAGGTGTCGGTGAAACTCGGCACGGAGGGCGGCGACACCACCGCCGGGAAGGACGGGCGGTGGCAGGTCACGCTCAAGCCGCAGCCGGTCTCGAAGGCGCCGCTCACGCTGACCGTCGCGGGCAAGAACACGGTCACCGTGAAGGACGTGCTCCTCGGCGACGTGTGGCTGTGCGGCGGCCAGTCGAACATGGAGTGGGGCCTAGGCGGGTGCGACACCCCCGACGATATCAAGGCCGCCGACCTACCGCTGGTCCGCCAGTTCGGGGTCGAGTTCCACTTCGCCACCACCCCTCAGACCGACGTGAGGGGCCGGTGGGCCGTGTGCGCGCCGCAGACCGCCCCGGGGTTCACCGCGATCGGGTTCTACTTCGCCCGCCGCGTCCACAAGGAGACCGGCGTCCCGATCGGTCTGCTGAGGTAGTGCGTCGGCGGCACCAACATCGAGTTGTGGATGTCGCAGGAAACCCTGATGAACACGCCCGCGCTGGCCGGGTACGGGAAGCTCATGCGCGACTCGCCCGCCACCTACCAGAAGTACCTGGCCGCGGCGCTGCCCGCGGTCGAGGAGTGGACTACCCAATCGCGTGCGGCGCTCAAGGCCGGGGAGCCGGTGCCGCCGCCACCCGCGATCCCGGAGTTCCCGTTCGGGGAGAAGATGTTCCGCCCGCGGTGCGTCACGCTGCACAACGGCATGATCGCGCCGCTGGTGCCGTTCGCGCTCCGCGGGGTACTCTGGTACTAGGGCGAGAACAACGCGGGCGGCGCGGCCGACGGGCTACAGTACGTGGACAAGAAGCGGGCGATGCTGGCCGACTGGCGGAAGTGGTTCGGCGACCCCGACCTGCCGTTCTACTTCGTGCAACTTGCCGGATAGCAAAAACCCTCCGACCAGCCAGCCGGCGGCTACGGGTGGGCGCACGTCCGCGACGCGCAGCGGAAATGCCTGACGATCCCGCACACCGGGATGGCGGTCGCCACCGACGTCGGGGACGCGGACGACATCCACCCCAAGAACAAGGCCGATGTAGGCGACCGGCTGGCGCGGTGGGCGCTCGCGAACGAGTACGGCAAGGCGGTCGTCCCGTCCGGGCCGCTGTTCCGGGCGCTGAAGATCGACGGGAACAAGGCGGTCGTCGAGTTCGACCACGTCGGGGCCGGGTTGATGGTCGGCCGGAAGGACGGCCGCAAGCCGGCGGACGAACGGAAGGACGGCAAGCTCGCCCGGTTCGCAATCGCCGGCAAGGACAAGAAGTGGGTTTGGGCGAACGCCGTGATCGTGGGCGACACGGTCGTCTGCACCCACCCCGACGTCCCAAACCCGGTGGCCGTGCGGTACGCCTTCACCATGAATCCGGTCGGGGCGAACCTGTACAACCGCGACGGCCTCCCCGCGTCGCCGTTCCGCACCGACGACTGGTAACCCCGGAGCCGAAATGCGAACCGTCCCCCTCTCCAGTGCCGCGCTCGCCGTGTGCCTTCTCGCCGTCCCGACGGGGGCGGCAGAGCCGTTGCTCGCTCCGCAGCCGCTGCTCGACCGCGAGACGTTCTGGGACAACCGCGACTGGGACTGGTACCGGGCGAACGTGCCATTCTTCGAGTGCCCCGATCCCGACATCCAGACGACGTACTACTACCGCTGGGAGCTGCTGACCAAGCACCTCACCTACGGCTCCCCGAACTCCGGGTACTCGTTCACCGAGTTCATCGACCGGCCGTTCTGGTCCGGCGCCTACGGGGCCATCTCGTGCCCGGCCGGGCACCAGCTCTACGAGGCCCGCTGGCTCCGCGATCCGAAAATCGCCCGCGACTACGGTCGCTACTGGCTGCGTACACCCGGCGCGCAGCCGCGGAACTACAGCACGTGGCTCGCGGACGCCGTCTGGGCCGTTCACCGCGTCCACCCGGACGACGCACTCGTCAAAGACCTGCTCCCGGACCTGAAGAAGAACCACGAGGGCTGGGAGAAGCGGCACTTCGTCGCGGACGTGGGGCTGTTCTGGCAGACCGGGCACGACGACGGAATGGAGTTCAACATCAACAGCCGGCAGACTAAGGACATCCTGCGCGGCGCGCCGGGCTACCGGCCCACCATGAACGCGTACATGTGGGCCGACGCCCTCGCCATCGCCCGCGTCGCCGACCTGGCCGGCGACAAGGCGACCGCCGACGCGTACCGCGCGAAGGCCGCGGGGTTGAAGGAGAACCTCCAGAAGAAGCTGTGGGACCCGAAGCGGCAGTTCTTCTTCCCGATGTCCCAGCGTGACGAGGAGGCCGATGGCTTCAAGGTGAAGGCCCTCACCCTCACGCACCAGACCGGGCGGCACGCGGGCAGTGAGTACGGTCGCGAACTCATCGGGTACGTGCCGTGGCAGTTCTCGATGCCGGACGCGGGCAAGGGCTACGAGGCGGCGTGGAGGAAACTGCTGAATAAGGACGGGTTCGCGGCCCCGTTCGGCCCGACCACCGTCGAGCGGAACGACCCGATGTTCCTCTTGAAGAAGACGTGCTGCTGGTGGAGCGGGCAGTCGTGGCCGTACGCCACCAGTCAGACGCTCAAGGCGATGGCCAACCTCCTCCAGGGGTACGAGCAGGACGTGGTCACGAAGGCGGACTATTTGAAGCTCCTCACCACGTTCGCGAAGACGCACCGGAAGAACGGGAAGCCCTATCTGGCGGAGGCGTGCCACCCGGACACCGGTTCGTTCGAGGGGCACGACGGGTACAACCACAGCGAGCACTATTTCCACTCGTCGTTCAACGACCTGGTCATCACCGGTCTGGTCGGGCTGACGCCGCGCGACGACGACACGCTCGAACTGAAGCCGCTCGCGCCGGCCGACTGGGCGTACTTCGCGCTCGACAACGTGCCGTACCGCGGGCACCTCGTGAGCGTCCTGTGGGACCGCGATGGCACCCGGTACAAGCTCGGCAAGGGGCTGCGCGTGTTCGCGAACGGAAAAGAGATCGCCGCTTCCGAGAAGCTCGCCCCGCTGGCGGTGAAACTGCCGGCCGCGCCTAAGCCCGCAGAGCGCGGGGCCGCGGTGCGGGTCAACTTCGCGGTGAACAACGACGGGACGTACTTCCCGCGCGTGACCGCCTCGTTCTCGAACCCGAAGACGCCGCCGTCGAAACTGATCGACGGCAACTACTGGTACCACCGCGACCCGCCGAACCGCTGGACATCCGAGGGGTCGCCCAACGCCAGCGACTCCGTGGTGATCGAGTTCGGCGCGAAGCGCACCATCCACACCGCGAAGGTGTATTTCCTCGACGACGAAAAGGGCGTCGTTCCGCCCGCGAAGTTCGATCTCGAACATTGGGACGGGAAGGCGTGGCAGCCGATCCCGGCTCTGGCCCGCGCACCGGAGACGCCGACCGGTCGCCGGGCGAATGTGATCCGATTCCCGTCCCTCGCCACCGAGAAGGTGCGGGCGGTGCTGCACCACGCGGACGGCGGTAAGTCGGGCCTGACCGAGTTCGAGGTCTGGGGTGACGCGAGACTCCCGCTCGCCGAACCGCCGCACCCGGCGGGGAACCTCGCGTACAACCCCGGCGACAAGCCGTTCCCGAAGGCCTCCGCCTCCCATGCGGACCGCTTCGGGGGGAGGCCGATGCTGGCCATCGACGGGAAGACGAACTTCCTCCCCAGCCCGACGAACCGATGGACCAGTTACGAGTCGCCGAACGAGACGGACTGGCTCGAAGTGGACTTCGGCTCCGAGACGGAGTTCGCCCGCGTCGAACTGGCGATCTACGACGACCGCGGCGGGGTGCAACCGCCGACCAAGTACGAGGTCGAGTATTGGGACGGAAAGGCGTGGAGAGCGGTGGCGAACGCAAAGAAGGTGCCCGAGAAGCCGACCGGCAGCCAGTTCAACGAGGTCCGGTTCGACCGCGTGAAAGCGAGTAAGGTGCGGGTCGTGTTCACCCACGCGGGCAAGGCCCGCAGCGGGGTGTCCGAGGTCCTCGTCTGGAATGAGTGAACGCTTCACCTTCGGTCCGTGCAGACCCTGCCGACGGGTCCGTTGCCGCCATGGCGAGTCCCACACCCGGACGTTCGGTGCCGGGGAGACGTCACCGGTGGGTGGTTCCCCCGCCGAGCGGCCACGCGGTTGTCCTCGACGAGGCGGGTGCGGGGCCGCCGCCCGGTGCGGGTCAGTGCCCCGCCGCAGGCGGTGAGGCGGTGCGGCTCGTGGTGGCCGACGCGCTCGGCCCCGCGCGTCATCCGTGGGGACGCAGCCGCCGACCTGGCGGAGGGCGGGACGGCTCCGGACGACGCGTGGGCACCGCCGGCGGTTGCGGGTAGGCGGAGGCGGGCTGGTGCTGAGTTGGAAGGGGAGGAAGGTGGCGGCGGCCCGATCCGTGGCAACTCCGCCTCGGCTTGTACGCGCACCGCGCCGCACAACCGATCGAAAGGAACGTGTGACCGAGTACGGGGGCTCTCGACCGAATGATTCCCTGAACGTGGAGATCGTGGTTGACGGAGCGAACGTGCAGGCAGAGACTGTTGTAACGCCGACCCAACTTCCCCAATTCCGACCGCCGGGGAACGATTCGCTCCCGGAGACCACCATGCGGCCCCGAGCAATGCTGTTCGTAGCCAGTGCCGTCATGCTCGCCGCGACCGGTCCGGGGACGGTCGAAGCGGCCGAGCCACCCAAGCAAAAGCTCCAGATCTACATCTTGGCCGGCCAGTCGAACATGGTCGGGCACGCCAATTCCGTCACCGTCCCGGCCCTACTCACGGCGGAGGAACCCGGGGCCAAGCGACTGGCGAAGTTGATCTTCAAAGACGGTGCGATCGCGCCCGGGGATGCGAGGGACATGCTCGAAATCCGTGTCAAACGCGACGCACTGAATGGGGACCTGCGTGCGAAGAAGATCACGGGCGACGACAAGATCGCGGCGGCGCAAGCCGAACTGAAGGACCTCCAGGCGAAGGTCGATGCCCGGGCCAAGACGATCAAGGACGCGTTCGCCGTCTCCAAGCGGGTGTACATCACGTCCATCGCCGACGGGCACAAACGGTCGGGGCCGCTCACCGTGGGGTACGGTGCCAGCCCCGACAAGATCGGCCCGGAACTCGGGTTCGGCCTCGCGCTCGAGCAGAAGGTCGACGCGCCGATTCTGCTGATCAAGACCTCGTGGGGCGGCAAATCCCTCCACTATGACTTCCGCCCCCCGTCCGCCGGACCCTACGAGTTGAGCAAGGCACAAGCCGAGGGCAAGGACGCCCAGAAGGTCAAGGACAACGCCGGCCTGAACTACCGGCTGATGAACGAGGCCGTCCGGGACGTGCTGAAGGACCTGAAGAAGCACCACCCCGAGTACGACGCCGGTGCCGGTCACGAGATCGCCGGGTTCGTCTGGTTCCAGGGCTTCAACGACCAGTTCGATCCGGCGTTCCACGGCAACTACAAGGCGAACATGATCGCCTTCGTGAAGGACGTGCGGAACGAGTACCAGGTGCCGAACATGCCCTTCGTGATCGGCGTGCTGGGCACCGGCGCGACCAAAGAGGAAGTGGACAAGAACCCGGTGTCCCTCGGTCAGCGCGCCGCGGCCGCGGCACCGGAGTTCAAGGGCACCGTCGCGAGCGTCGAGAGCTACCCGTTCTACGCGCTCGACGCGCTGGCGATGTGGAAAGACGGAACTTGGAGCAAGAAGCCGGTCGAGTTCTCGCAGATCGGCAGCGACCGCCCCTACCACTACATGGGCAGCGGCAAGTTCTTCGTCCGCCTCGGCGACGCGCTGGCAACCGCTATGGCCGATTTGCGGAAGAAGTGACTACCGAAATGATGAGCGCGCCCCGCTCCCACCAGCCAACACCCAAGAACGGGTAGGTGCGGGACATCGGCCCGATCGATCGGATCCGCGGCACCTGCCCTGCCTCACCGGCCGCCCGCAGCAAATACGCTCGGTACCGGCCTCACAGCCCTGACCTCCTTTTTCGGCGGTTGACCCGATGAGCCTCCCCTCGCTGACAACCCGGCGCGAGTTCTTCACACGCGGGGGGCTCTCCCTCGGGGTGCTGTCCCCGCTGGGGCTGTCGTTGCCACGAGTGCTGGCGAACGAGTCGAGGAGCCGCGGCAAGAAGCAGATCAACGTCATCTTCCTGTTCCTGCAAGGCGGCGCCAGTCACATCGACATGTTCGACCTGAAGCCGGACGCGCCGGGCGACGTCCGCGGGAAGTACTCCCCCGCGGCCACCAACCGGACCGGGTTGCAACTGAGTGACCAGTTGCCGAAGCTCCGCGCCTGCGCCGACAAGTTCTCCCTGATCCGCTCGGTGTACACGGCCAAACCCGTCGATCACGGCGAGGGCGACGTCCACCTGATGTGCGGCAGCCCGGTCGACAAAAACCTCCAGGCCCCGGGCATCGGGGCGGTCCTCAGCCTGCAGCAGAAGTTGGACTCCCGGTTCCTCCCGTTCGTACACATGGGGAACATGAAGCACCCCGCCCACAGTGCCCCCGGGTTCGGCGGGTTCCTCGGGCGCCAGTACGACCCGTACGTGCTCACCCAGGATCCGAATTCGCCAACCTTCGCGGTGCGGGAGTTCGAGCCGGCCCCCGATGTCGATGTGAGCCGACTCGCCGGGCGCAAGACGCTGCTCCGCTCACTGGACCGTTACCATGCCGAGCGCGACAGCGCACCCGACGCGGCCCGCGCGCGGGACACGTTTGCCGAACACGCCTTTCAACTGGCGACCTCGCCGAAGGCCAAAGAGGCGTTCGATCTGTCGCGGGAACCGGCCGCGGTCCGCGACACATACGGGCGCAACCGGGTCGGTCAGGGCATGCTCCTGGCCCGCCGGTTGATCGAGGCCGGTGTGCGGTTCGTCACGATCCAGGGGTACGTGGACACCGGCATCTACGCCTGGGACCACCACTGGGGGATCTTCGGGCACCTCGACAAGCAGTTGCCGATCTACGACCGGTGCTATTCCGCCCTGTTGAACGACCTCGACGAGCGTGGGTTACTCGACACCACGCTCGTCATCACGGCCGGCGAATTCGGGCGCACCCCGAAGCTGAACACGGACAAGCAGGGCCCCGGGCGCGACCACTGGTCGAACTGCTTCAGCCTCACGCTGGGCGGGGGCGGGGTGAAGACGGGACGGGTGATCGGTGCCAGCGATCGTCTCGGGGCCGTGCCCAAAGAGCGCCCCGTGTCCGTCGCGGACTTCGTTGCCACGGTCTACCACGCCTTGGGGCTCGACCCGCACGCGGAATTCGTCGCGCAAGGGCGGCCGATGAAAATGCTGCCGCACGGCTCCCCCGTTCAAGAACTCTTCTAGCGAAGTGCCGCCCGCCAACGGCGGACGGCATGCGCGGGGCGAGGGCGCGTGGGCGAGAGTCGGTGGTCACGACGCCAGAACGATCTCGCGCTGCCGGGGCGAGAGGAACTCGCACCCTGAGGCGGTCACCAGCACGTCATCCTCAAGTCCGGGCTTGTCCTGAATCTTGTGTCAGGTGGGCGGGGTGGCTAGTACCCAGTCCTCGTACCTGACGGAGATTCCCACAATGGACGCGATCCTCAAGAGCCAAGCGGAGCAACTGGCCCGCGAGATGGCGACGCAAGCCACCACGCTCGAAGACCTCAACGGCCTGATGCGGACCATGATGAAGACCGCGCTCGAACGGATGCTCAACACCGAGATGGACGTCCACCTCGGACGCCGGGCCGAGCCGGCGGTCGCCACCGACAACCCGACGCTCGTCGTCGGTCAGCGTGCGGAGCGGATCCTTCCGGCGACGGGACATGGCTACTCCCGGTGTGAGTTACACCCAGAGTAGACACAGCGAGAGTTATGGCTACCCGCGAGGCAAGTGACCCACTAGGTGACGAACTCGGGCCGAAACGCGGCCGAGTCATCGAGCGTGAGCGGCTTGCCTCCCAACACCTTCGCCGGAACCTCGCGCCCGGGGCCCTTGTTGCCGCCGGTGCCGGGAATCACGATCACGCCGTTTGGACGTAACTTCGGGCGCTCGACGCCGCCGTTCTTCACGTCCAGCGGCTTCGGGTCCGGGTCTTCGGTGAGCACCCACGGCGGGCCTTTCGTGCCCGTGTTGCGGAGCTTGCCGAAGAACGCCGCGACGCCCCAGAAGTCGTCCTGGCTTCCACAGGGCGAACGGATGGTCGTGGCACTCGGCGCACTGGAGCTGCACGCCCAGGAACACCCGACCGACGGCCCCGGCGAGGAGGTCCGGCTTGGGCTGTGCGCTCTCGGCGTGTGACATCGGGAACGTCGTCTCGGGCCGATCCTTGGCGTCCCCGGGCGCCCCGACCAACTCCTTGGCGAGCGCGTCCCACCCGCGGTTCCGGTTGAACTGCTCGGCCGGCCACGGCGAGAACTTGTCGACCTGCGGCTTGGTGTTCGCCGGGTCGCGTGGGGCCAGCAGCGGCCGCCACAGGTCCGCGAGGAGCCGCCCGAACTCCTGTGACGCGAGTTACTCATCGATCAGCTTCCGCCGCTTGTCGGGATCGGTGCTGTCGGGGAACGCGGCCGCCCGCTCGGCGGTGGGAATGCGTCCCGCGATATCGAGGTACGCCCGGCGGAGGAACTCGGCGGCGGTCGACGCGGACGCGGGCACCTTTGCCGAAGCCAAGGCGCGGTCGATCTCGCGATCGACTGCCGTGACGACCGGGGCGGAATCGCGGGCCGGATGGTCGTACTGCGGCGGGGGCGGCTTCGTCGGTTTCTCGCCGGGCTTCATCGGCTTCGGATCGTCGGCCGCGCCCGGGACGGCCCAGAAACCGCCCGCGAGCAGGGCCGCGATCACCCCCGCGGCGAACCGGTATGTCGTCATCGGGTACCTCGCTCGTAAACAATCGGGCTGCTCAGAAATGCCCGCGTGCGTTCGGGTCCGCGATTCTGCCGCCTCTTCGCGCGCGTCGGCCGGTGGGTCAGCCGGTCGGCGGTTCCAGTTTACCACGCGCAGGAGAACTGCCCCGATCTCGGCGCAGTAGGTTTTGCTCGCGCTCAGAAAACTGCGTGACACGCCCTCCCCCGTCGACTATCCTCTGGGCGTTGGTCCTGCCCTTCACCCACCCGTTCGCTACCGAACCGGGTGGCGTCATCCCGACCGTTTGATTTCGGCCGGCTCTCCCACCTGCACCCGCCGAAGGGACACTGCCATGAGTTCCTCTCCCCCTCGGTCGCTGCGCCTTGCGCCGCCCTTCCTCGCGGTCGCGCTCCTCGCCGGCGTCGGTCTGGCGGCACCGGACCCGAAGCCGGACGCGCGATTCCTCGGCGTCATCAACATCGACCCGCCGCACATTTCCACCGACCAGGCGGTGAAGTACGACTTCGACATCGTCTACGTCCGCGCCCCGCGGAAGTCGCCTGACGGGCGCGCGAGGTGGGCCGAAGTCGGCGACCCGCGAACGATGGAACCCGGTGCCGACCTGATGCTGCTGCACCCCGACGGCACCGAGGAGGTGCTCGTACCGGTGACCGAGAAAGAGTCGATTGCCGACCCGCAGGCGTCGTTCGACGGGAAGACGGTCTACTACGCGAAGATGCACGACGCGCTCGGGCACAAGGGCGCCGACATCTACAAGGTTCACGTCCCGACGAAGAAGGTCACGCGGCTCACGGAGCAGAAGTTCACGCCGAACACCGGCGCGGCCGACTGGTCGAAGACGCCACTCCCTTCGTGGGGCGTGTACAACCTCGGCCCGTGCCCGCTGCCGGGCGACAAGCTCGCGTTCGTCAGCGACCGCAACACGTTCAAGGCCACGAACCCGGGGTACGCGCCGCACGCGCTCGCGCTCCAGTTGTTCACGATGGACGACGACGGTGGCAACGTGGAGTGCATCGGGCACCTCAACCTAGCCATGGCGCTGCACCCGGTCACGCTCGCCGACGGCCGCATCATGTTCTCGTCGCTGGAGTCGCAGGGGCTGCGCAGCCACCACCTGTGGGGCGTGTGGTCGATCAACCCTGACGGCACCAACTGGGGGCCGATGTTCAGCGCCTTCGAGATCGGCAACGGCACCGCGGACTCGACGCACTTCCAGACGCAGATCTCCGACGGCAGCGTCGTGGTGCAGAGCTACTACAACCTGAACAACTCCGGGTTCGGCACGTTCCTGAAGTTCCCGGTGAGCGCGCCGGAGGGCTACGCGGGGTTCGGCCCCGGGTACAAGCAGGACCCGAAGAACGCGAGGGTGCGGCACAGCCGCCACGCCGACGGGCGACCGATCTGGATTCAGTTCCCGTTCAGCCCCTACGGTCTGGAATCGCTGACGCCGTTCGTGCTGAAGGGCGACTGGCCCTCGGATCCGGCCGACCCGGCGAAGAAGGACGGGCCGCGGGTGGGCAAGGTCACCCACCCGGCCGCGGCGCCGGACAACCACGTGCTCACCGCGTGGTCGGCCGGTTCGGTCAACAGCCACACGCGGTTCACGCCCGCGTTCGACAGCGGCATCTACCTCATCAAGTCTGGCAAGCCGGTGAACGAACCGGGCGACATGCTGCTCATCAAAAACGACCCGAAGTACCACGAGCAGTGGCCCCGTGCGCTCGTGCCGTACGAGCGCATCCACGGCATCAAGGAGCCAAAGACGATCGCCCCGCTCGCCAACGACGGCACGCTCTCGAAGCACCTGCCGGAAGGCACGCCCTACGGGCTGGTGGGCACGTCGAGCTTCTACAAGCGCGAGAGCTACCCCTACGGCGCGGTGAAGCCGGGCAGCGTCACCGCGACCTTCGCAGGCGAGAAGGACCCGACGGGACACAAGGGGTTCGACTCGTCGCACAACTGGAGCGTGCAAGGCTCCGACGCCGGGCTGTACGACAACTCCGACATCCACGCCGTGCGCATCGTGCTGCTCGAACCGACGAGCGAGACCAACAAGGGCCGCCCGTTCTACAACCACGCCCGCGAGCGGATGCGCATCCTCGGCGAACTGCCGCTGCGCAAGTTCGACACGGACGGGAAAGAGCCGCTCGACCCGGACGGCAACCCGGACACGAGTTTCCTCGCGAAGATCCCGGCGGACGTCGCGTGGACGTTCCAGACGCTGGACCGGCGCGGCATGGTGCTGAACGCGGCGCAGACGTGGCACCAGGTGCGCCCCGGTGAGGTCCGCAACGACTGCGGCGGGTGCCACGCGCACTCGCAGAAGCCCACCGACTTCAAGCTCACGGCCGCCGCGAAGCTGGATTACGCGCCGTTCGACCTGACGCAGAAGACCGTGCTCATCACGACGAAGGCCGCGGACGAATCGAAGGGGAAGTGGGACGCGCGCGGCGAGACCGGCGTTCGCTACGAGAACAGCCCGAAGACGGTCGAGTACCACCGCGACATCAAGCCGATCCTCGCGCGGAGTTGCGTCGCGTGCCACAGCGGCACGGGCGACAAGCCCGCGGGCAACCTCGTGCTCGACGACGACGCGCTGGTGAAGGCGCTGAACCCCGCGAGCCACGGCGGCGAGTACACCGTGCCGGGCACCTACTCCCGGCTCGCGCTCGACCCGCAGGGCAAGTGGGGGCACCCGCCACTGCACCAACACAAGTGGGCGCACTTCCCAAATGCCGCGTCGCGCTACGTCACCATGATGCAGGCGCGGCGCAGCCTGCTCATCTGGAAGGTCTACGGCGAGCGCCTCGACGGCTGGCAGAACGACGACATGCCGTACGAAAAGACCCCCGGCGATCCGACCTCGCTCCACCACCAGGGTAAGCCGGTGCCGAACACGCCGCAGAACCGGAACAACATGCACATCGGTTACACCGGCAGCCAGATGCCGCCACCGGAAGCCGTCGCGAGCGGCAAGGTGAAGCCGCTCTCCGACGAGGACCGGATGACGCTGGTGCGCTGGGTCGACCTGGGCTGCCCCATCGACCTAGCCCCCAACCCGAAGAACTCGGCCGAGCGCGGCAACGGGTGGGCCCTCGACGACGTGCGCCCCACGCTGGCGCTGACCGAGCCCCGCGCCGGTGCGAACCCGCCGCTCACGCGCATCCTGGTCGGGGCGCACGACTACAACACGGGGCTCGACGCAACCAGCTTTGCGGTCGTCGCCGATTTCCCGACCGACGGCGCGAAGCCCGGCGAGAACCTGGCGCCGATGTTCAAGGCTCTGCCCGGCGGCCGCTGGGTGCTGGACCTGGCGCAGCCCCTCAAGGAGTTGCCGCGCGGCAAGCTGACGGTGAGCGTGAAGGACAAGCAGGGCAACGTCACGCGCATCGACCGGACGTTCTCGGTCGGCCCGCCGACGCGGTGACGACGCGTCTGGCACAAGCGGGTGGCGGGGTTCGTTTCCCGAAGGGTGTTGCTCACCCTTCTCGATCGCGCGAGGGTCGCCGATGCGCGGGGCCGGAACCGGTAGCCTGATCCTTCTTGCCGCCGGCCTCGCGCTGTCGTGGGCGCCGGCACCGACACGTGTCGGTGCCGAAGAGAAAGGGCCGGAGAAGGAGGCCTTTGACCGGCAGGTCCGACCGGTGCTCGCGAAGTACTGCTTCGGTTGCCACGGGGAGAAGAAGCAGAGCGCGAAGCTCGATCTCGCGCCCCTGTCGGCGGAAGTCGTGCCACAAACGTGGCAGCACGTCTGGGAGCGGTTGCGGAGCCGGCAGATGCCGCCTGCGGATCAGCCGCAGCCGACGGCCGACGAGCGGGAGCGGCTCCTCGACTGGATCGAAGCGCAGTTCGCGAAGCACACGCGGGCCGGGTGCCCCGACCCCGGCCCGCTGCGCCCGCGGCGGCTGAACGTCCGCGAGCACATGAACACCTTCCGCGACCTCGCGTTCTGGAAGGACGGCGGGCGCCCGCGGCGCACCTCCTACACCAACAAGCCTGACGGGAGCGTCAACCTCTATCAGTCGGTCGTCCCGCCGCCCGAACACCCGTGCGCGTTCGTCACTCGGCAGCTCCCGCAGGACACCACCGACGGCGGCTTCGACACGGTCGGCGACACCCTCTCTATCCCGCCGTTCCTTGTCGAGAAGTACCTGCGCTGCTCCAAGACGCTGCTCGATGACGTGCTGAACGCGAAACCGAACGTCGCGAAGGAGTGGCCGCTGTACTCCAACGTCGCGCGACTCCGCGACGGCCCTCTGCCGAAAGGTCAGACGCAGCGGCAGGTGGCCATTGCGTACCTCAAGGACTTCGCCTCGCGCGCGTTCCGCCACCCGGTCACGGCGGAAGACGTGGAGAAATACGCCAAGCTCTTCGACGCGGCGGTCGAACGCGGCGACGACTTCGACACCGCGATCCGGCTCCCGCTGCAGGCGATCCTCACCTCGCCGCGGTTCGTGGTGCTGTGGGCGGACGCCGGGACCGACACGCGCGGCACAGGCGCGCCGGTGCGCGCGCTGGACGATTACGAACTCGCGGCGCGGCTCTCGTACTTCCTGTGGAGCAGCGTGCCGGATCAGGAACTGCGCGTCGCGGCGCAACAGGGAAAACTGCGCGCCCCGGAGGTGCTTGAGCAGCACGCGCGGCGGATGCTCAAGCACCTCCGGATCACGGACGGCCTGATGGCCGGGTTCCTCTGTCAATGGTTGCAACTGGACAAGCTCGACCGCGCCACGCCGGACGCCGAGCGGTACGCCAGCTACTTCCAGAGCAACCTCGCGGAGTTGATGAAGTCCGAGCTACTGCTGTTCGCGGACGCGATCCTGGTCGAGGACCGCAGCATTCTGGAGTTCGTGGACGCGGACTGGGGGTTCCTCTGCTACCCGCTGGCGCAGCACTACGGCCACGAGCCGTTCCCGGGCAAGAAGCCGCCGAGCAACGCGCAGCCGACGTGGTACCGCGTCAAGTTCGCGGACAAGACCCGTGGCGGCGTGCTGACGATGGGCAAGGTGCTCACCGGCACGTCGCGCCCGCTGCGCACGAGCCCGGTGCATCGCGGCAAGTGGGTGCTCGAAGCGATCCTCGGAACTCCGCCGCCGCCCCCACCGCCGGACGTCGACAACGTCCTCAAAGAGGACAAGGAAGATGGCAAGGCGCTCACCGTACCGCAACTGATGGCGAAGCACCGCAACAGCGCCGCGTGCTCGTCGTGCCACAATATGATCGATCCGCTCGGGCTGGCGTTCGAGAACTTCGACCCGGTCGGCCGGTGGCGCGACCGCGATCAGGATCAGCCGATCGACGCTCGCGGCACGCTCAGCGACGGCAAGAAGTTCAACGGCGCCGCGGAACTGAAAGCGCTCCTGATGGCGCGCAAGGACGAGTTCACGCGCAACTTCGTGGAGCAAATGCTGACATACGCGCTCGGCCGGAAGCTGGAGTTCTACGACGTCGCGACGGTGAAAGAGATCACACGCGCCGTCATCGCGGACGATTACAAATTGTCGCGCGTCGTGGTCGACGTGGTGAAGAGCTACCCGTTCCGCAACCGGCGAATTGAGGCCGGGGAGCCGAAGGAGAACAAGCCGTGACGAAGAGCCGCCACTTCTCGCGACGAACGGTCCTGCGTGGCCTCGGCGGCGCCGTTGCGCTGCCGTGGCTCGAAGCGCTGGCGCCGCTCCGCGGCGCGGACGCGAAGAAACCGCCGGTGCGCGCGGTCTTCCTGTACCACCCGCTCGGCGCGGAGACGACCGCGTGGAAGGGCGTGACCGGCGAAGGCAAGGGCATGAAGCTCACGCCCACGCTCGAACCACTGGAACCGGTCAAGGACCAACTGCTCGTCCTCGACGGGCTGAACGGGCGCCCGCACCCGGCCTCCGGGCACAACCGCTCAGCCTGCCTGTGGCTCAGCGGCGCGCCCGCGGGCAAAGCGGATTCGTGGGGCGCGGAAACCGACGCGACCATCGATCAGGTTCTCGCTCCGAAGCTCGGGCGCGGGGCCGCGCAACCGTCGCTGGAGTTGAGTTGCACCACGGTCGGCAACCTGATGCACGCGATGAACCTCTCGTGGCGCGCGCCCGGCGTGCCGACGGGTGCCGAGACGAACCCGCGCGACGTGTTCGCTCGCATGTTCGGCGACCCGAAGGACGACGCGAAGCGCAAGAGCGTACTCGACGTGGTCGCGGACGACGCGAAGCAGTTGAAGCTGGACCTCGGGCCGACGGATCGCAGACGGCTCGACGAGTACCTCGAATCGGTGCGCGCGCTGGAGCGCCAGATCGCGCGGTTCGAGCAGGACGCGACAGCCCGCCCGGCCCCGCCGAAGATGGCGCTGCCGGACCGACCGCCACAGAGCGTGCGCGAGCACATCAAGCTGATGCTCGACCTGACCGTGCTCGCGCTCCAGACCGACTTCACTCGCGTGCTCACCTGCGCGCTCGGCGACGAGAGCGAGGGCGCGGAAGGAACGACGTACAACCGGCGGCTGGTCGACCTCGGTCTCGACAAGTCCGCGTTGTCGGCCCCGGTGGACGCGAAGTACCTCGGTTGGGGGCACCACCAGTGCAGCCACGACCCCAAGCCGACGCTGCCGATCATTCAGGCCGTGGACCGCTGGTACGTCGCGCAGTTGTCGTACTTCTTGCAGAAGCTGAAGGCGATTCGCGACGGCGACGGCACGCTCCTCGACAGCAGTGTCGTCGTCTACGGCTGCACCAACGCGGGTGGCGGGAAGGTGGGCGGGTGGCCCGGTCACGGGCTGTCGGACGTAGCGTGCCTCGTCGCCGGCAAGGGCGGCGGGATGCTGCCCAAGCCCGGCCGCGTGATCGAGTTCTATGGGAAGGATCGGAAGAATAGCAACGCCGGTGTGCCGCTTTCGAACCTGTGGCTGACGCTGGCGCAGATGGCCGGCGTCGGGCGCAAGGAGTTCGGGCGCAGCACCGGCACACTGGCAAGTTTGGGATGATGACCGCTGACGGAGAGCCACTCTCACGCGGAGACGGAGTGATGCAACCGACGGGCGTTCGCTGCACCCGGATCGCGGCGCTGGTACTCGCGATTGGCTTCGCGAGCGGCACCGCACGCGCCGCCGCACCGGAGGTCGTCGGCAGGGGCGACGTGCGCGCGCTGTCCGTATTCCCCGAGCGCCTGGCGCTTCGCGGTTCCGAGCGCGTTCAGCAACTCGTTGTGACCGCGCACCACACGAACGGCGGGGTCAGCGACACGACCGCCCGCGCGACCTTCCGCGTCGCCGATCCCGCAGTTGCGCGCGTCGAGGCGAATGGGCTGGTGATTCCGCTGAAGAACGGCAGCACGGAAATCACGGCCCAGGCCGGCGGGCAGCAGGTCACGGTCGCGGTGGCGGTCGAAGGGGTCGAGCGCGAGGAGCCGATCAACTTCGCCAACGAGATCGTCCCGATCTTCACCAAACTCGGCTGCAACGCGGGCGCGTGCCACGGGAAGACGTCCGGGCAGAACGGCCTCCGGCTCTCGCTTCTCGGCTTCGAGCCGCAAGTGGACTACGACGCGCTGACGCGTGAGGGCCGCGGCCGGCGCCTCTTCCCGGCGGCGCCGCAATCGAGCCTGTTGTTGCAAAAATCGACCGGCGCGGTGCCGCACGGCGGCGGGAAGCGGCTCCGCACCGATTCGCGCGACTATCAGTTGCTCGTGCGCTGGGTTCGTGCCGGCGCGCCGTTCGGCCGCGATTCGGACCCGACGGTGACGGGCATCGCGGTGATACCCGCCCACCGACTCGTCGCGCCGCGAGCGGGCCAGCAAGTCGCCGTGACCGCTCACTACAGCGACGGTTCGCAACGCGACGTCACCGCGCGGGCCGAGTTCTCCAGCAACGACGAGGAACTCGTTCGCGTCAGCGGAACCGGTCTCGTTGAGACGAACGACCGACCGGGCGAAGGGTCGGTGATGGTGCGGTTCCTCGGTCACGTCGGCGTGTTCCGCGCCACGATCCCGCAGGACGTGCCCGCGGCGAAGATGGTGCTCCCCGAACCGAACGACTTCATCGACACACACGTCTTCGCGAAGCTGAAGCAACTCGGCCTCCCGCCGTCGGCGCTGTGCAGCGACGGCGAGTTCCTGCGCCGCGCGTCACTCGACATCATCGGCACGCTGCCGAGCGTCGCGGAGGCGGAGAAGTTCCTCGCCGACAAGAACCCCAAGAAGCGCGAGAAGCTGATCGACGAGTTACTCGAGCGCCCGGCGTACGCGAGCTACTTCGCGCTCAAGTGGGGCGACATTCTGCGGAACCGGCAGAAGGGGATCGTGGGCGTCGGCGGCGGGGCGGCGCGCACCACCGCCTTGCACGGCTGGATCCGCGAGAGCTTGGCGAAGAACAAGCCCTACGACCAGTTCGTTCGCGAGATCCTCACCGCGAAGGGCGAGTTCACCGGCGCGCGCGCGCAGCCGCCCGTCGGGTGGTACAACGTGCTGCGCACCCCGGAGGCGCTGGTGGACGACACCGCCCAGGTGTTCCTCGGCACCCGCATCCAGTGCGCCCAGTGCCACCACCACCCGTACGAGCAGTGGTCGCAGGACGATTACTGGGGCTTGGCCGCGTTCTACGCGCGCGTCCAACTCGGCAACGCCCCCGCGACGGGCAAGGCGCCGCCGGCGAACCGGAACGGCCTCCCCGTGGCGCTCGCGCGTCAGGGTCATGTCACCAGCCCACAGGGGAAGCAGTACGCGAAGCCGCGACCGCTCGGCGGCGCGGAACTCGACGTACCCGCGGACGACGACCCGCGGCAACTCCTCGTGGACTGGATGGTTAGTCCGAAGAACCCGTTCTTCGCGCGGGCGCTGGTGAACCGGTACTGGGCGCACTTCTTCGGCCGCGGGATCACCGAGATGGCCGACGACCTGCGCGTCACCAACCCGCCGTCGAACCCGGAACTGCTCGACGCGCTCGCGAAGGAGTTCGTCGAGCACAAGTACGACCTCAAGCACCTGATTCGCGCGATCTGCCGGAGCCGGACCTATCAACTGTCGAGCGACCCGAACGAGTACAACGCGAAGGATCGGCAGAACTTCGCTCGCTTTTACCCGCGGCGCCTGCCCGCCGAGGTGCTGCTCGACGCCATCGACCACGCGACCGGCGTGCCGACCAAGTTCGGCAACGGCGCGGCCGGCAACCCGACCCGCGCAATCGAACTGGTGGACGAGGCCGTGAAGTCGCCGCTGCTCGCGGCGTTTGGCAAACCCGACCGCGCGTCCGCGTGCGAGTGCGAGCGCTCCGGCGGCGTCACGCTCACGCAGAGCCTGCTGCTGATCGGTTCGCCGGAGTTGCACAACAAACTGAAGGACCGGGCCTCGCGCGCCGCGAAACTGGCCGCCGACACGCGCCCGGTCGCGGAGAAGGTCAACGAGCTGTACCTGCTGGTGTACAGCCGCCCGCCGACCGCTGAGGAGTTGAACCTCGCGACCGGCTTCCTAGCCAAGCCGCCGCCCGCAGATGCACCGAAGCAGCCGGGCGCGAACACGAAACAGTGGCCGTATGAAGACCTGCTGTGGGCGCTGCTCAACAGCAAGGAGTTCTTGTTCAATCACTGACCCACGCGGCGATGGAGGAGCGCTCATGTTGGAAAGCACGAGCCGGCGGAACGTCCTGAAGTTCGGCGCGCTGGGGCTGGGCGGTCTAACGCTGCCCGACCTGCTGCGCCTGCGGGCCGCCGAAAAGGCGGCGGCCGACACCGCGGTGATTCTGCTGTGGATGGACGGTGGTCCGACGCAGTTCGAGACCTACGACCCGAAGCCGGACGCACCCGAGGAGTACCGGGGGCCGAACAAGGCCATCAAGACGAAGGTGAATGCCGTTCACTTCTGTGAACTGTTCCCCAAGCAGGCCGCACTCGCCGACAAGCTCGCGGTGATCCGCTCGTGCGCGCACAAGGAGAGCGGGCACGGCAGCGCGGTGAAGAACCTCAACACCGGCTACCCGCACCCGCCGAACACCAACGAGGGCACGTTCCTGTACCCCGCGGTCGGCGCGACCGTCGCCAAAGTGCGCGAGACCGCGCGCCGCAAGCTCCCGCACTACGTTTGCGTTCCGACCGTGGGCGTCTTCAAGGGCGAGACCGGCGGCGGCGCGTACCTCGGCACCGCGTACGAGCCGTTCGGCGTGAACCCGGTGGACGGCCCGAAGGCCGTGCAGGTGCCGGGCGAACTCACCGCCGAACGGTTGCTGAACCGCAAGGTGCTGCTGTCGTCCGTCGATACGTTGCGGCGCGACGTGGACGCGAGCGGCGCGCTGGAGGGCATGGACACGTTCACGCGGCAAGCCTTCGAGATGGTGACCGGCAAAGCCGCCCGCGAGGCGCTGGACCTGAGCCTCGAACCGGCCCGAACGCGCGAGGCGTACGGCACCGGCACCGCCGCCGACCGCGGGCACTCGTGGGGGCAAAGTCTGCTGTTGGCCCGGCGGTTGGTCGAAGCCGGCGTGAGCTTCGTCACGGTCGGGTGCGGCGGGTGGGACGACCACGGCGACGGGATCACCAAGAACCTGCCGCGGCGCGCGGCCGCCTTCGATAGCGCCGTTTCCGCGCTGATCGCGGACCTGCACGAGCGCGGGTTGAACAAGAAGGTCGTCGTGCTGGCGTGGGGCGAATTCGGCCGGACGCCGCGGATCAACAAGGGCGGGCGCGACCACTGGCCCGGCAGCATGTCGGTGCTTCTCGCCGGCGGCGACTTCAAGATGGGGCAGGTGGTCGGCAGCACGACCGAAAAGGGCGAGAAACCGAAGGAACGGCCGCTCCATCCCAACGACGTCCTCGCGACGGTCTACAAGCACCTTGGTATCGACCACACAAAGGCGTTCACCAACCCGGCCGGGCGCCCGGTCCCGATCCTTCCTCACGGCGAGCCGATCGCCGAGTTGCTGTAACGGCCTCGGCTCGATCGGACCAGCCCCGGTCGAGCGGAGGCGCTTCGCGCCGCCGCCGACCGCGGCCCTCACCTCCTGCGGGGCGCGGTCATTCGCCGATGCACCACAGCCCCTTCGTGGTGCGCACGTACATCCGCTTGCCCTCGAACACCAGCGAACTGCGGAAGGGTTCGAGCTTGTTGCGCGCGAGTTCCTCGAACACGCGGCCGGGCTTCAGGACGACGGTCGTGCCGTTGTCGCTGCTGGCGTAGACGCGGTCGCCCGCCAGCGAGAGGCTCGGGTAGCAGTCGCCCGCGCCGAGTTCCAGATCCTCCTCGTAAACCAGCTCACCTGTCTTGGCATCGACCACGGAGAGAATGGGCTTGGAACTCATCGCGTAAATGAGCCCGTCGTGCAGCACCGGCGAGGGGAACCAGTATCCCTGCCCCTTGATGGTCCTCGGCTTCCACAGCGGCTCCCACTTCTCGGGCACCTTCTCCGAGGTCGGCAGCGCGTAGCCGCGCACCTGTCCGGCAGCGAAGAACACCTTGCCGTCCTGCACCAGCGGCGAGTTGGGGCCGGTCGCGCCGAGGTTCTTCGCCAGGACGGTGCCGTCGCTGACCCGGATCACCGGCCCCTGCGGGTGGACGATGACATCCACCGCGCCGAGGCGCGTGTGCATCGCGGTGCCGTGGTTGGGCGCCAACTTCAGCCGCCACTCCTCGCTCCCGTCCTTCGTGCTCAGCGCCACCAAGTCCGAGAAGTGGACGAGCAGTTTGTCGCCCACCAGCACCGGCGAGGCCCCGTGCCCGTAGGCCGCCGTCGGGTGCTCGACGAGCTTCAGCCACTGCCGCTTGCCGTCGAGGTCGTAGCACGCGGCCAGACCGTTGCCGAAGATCACGTACACGTGTTTGCCGTCGGTGACAGGAGTGGCCGAGGAGTACCCGCCGGTGGGGTGGTACCCGCCCGCGTCCTTGCCCGGCTCGCGGTAGCGATTAAAAGTGGTTAACGCTTTGCGCTGTGTGCGCACCTTGTCGAGTCTGGCCTCGACCACGGCGAGTTTCACTTCGCTCTCGGCCTTCGTGGCGGGGTTCTCCCGGATCGCCTTGCGGAGGGCGGAGCCCTCCTTCTCCAGGTCCGACTGTTCCTTCTTCAGCACGTCGTCTTGTTTGCGCTCGATCTCGATCAGCCCTTTCTCTTGCTCGGTCGGGACGATCTCCTTCCAGCTCGATTCGTGCTGCCAGAGGATCTTACCGTCCTCTTTGTTCACGCAGAGCAACACGCACGGCTCGGCGCAGGTGAAGAGGCGCTTGCCCAGAATCACCGGGACGGCGTTGCTTTGCTTCAAATCGATGTGCCAGACGACGTTCTTGTCCTTCGACCAGTCCAGCGGCGGCTTCGCGGCGGGGTACCGGCCGGTGCCGTCGGTGCGGAACCCGACGGGCGGTTCGCCCCGCGCGGCATCGCCGACGCCACAACCAAGTGCGAGGAGGAGCAGGACGATTACGAGTCGGGTCATGGCTGTCGTTCCGTTTGAAGAAGGGCGGGGCGTTGACCGCCGGCTTGGGTAGGTTGGGGACGCATCGAGACCCGCCGCGCCGGCGCGTGAGCAGGTCGGCGCCTTCATTTGGCCGTCGTGCCGGGCGGGACCGCCTTGTGCCGGTACGCCCACACGCGCTTGTCCTTGAAGCTGAACAGCACGCACACGTTGTGCTCGGGGTCGAAGTCCATCGCGCCGACCCACGGGTTCCCCGGCCCGTTCGCGGCCTTCAGGTCGGTCCACGTGTTGGTCCGCACGTCGTAGCTCCAGGTGATCGCGTCGTCCGGCCCGCCGAACTGCGTCGCCTTCTTCCCGCTGTGCAGCAGCAGCACCTTCTGGAACGGGTCGTACACCAGCCCCGCGCCCGGCACGCCGTGCGGTTGCACCTCGGGCTGCATGTCCTTCCAGGTGTTCTTCTCGGGGTCGTAGGTCCACGTCTGCGGCGGCCGGTTCTCGAACGGCGGGATGTACAGCACGAGCAGCCCGGCGTCCTGATCGACGGCGGCCGTGGTGTACGCGGAGCCGGTGTGACGCGGGTAGTCGCCGTCCGAGTTCGTCAGCTTCTTCCACGCCGAGTCGGAATAAGGGTTCTCGGCGCGAACGTCGAGCGCCCAGAAGTCCTTGGTCTTGAAGGTCGGGTGCGTGAACTTGATCGGGAAGACGAGGCCGCGCGCCCAGTCGCACGCGAGCCGGGTCGTCGCCTCGCCGTAGGGGGCTTCGTGGAACGGCGCGGCCCGGAAGCGATCCGTTGCGAGGTCGTAGCTGCAGAACTTCGCGGCCGGCGAGCGCGAGTGGTACTCGACCATCCCGAGTTGGTTGCCGGTGCCGCCGATGCCGTGGCGGATCCACGCCGCCTTCATCCACGGGTCCCACGTGCGCCCGACGGAGCACCCGTTCCCCGGTCGCGCGTCGCCCCACCCGGCCATCAGCTCGATGGGCCGGCGCTGGACGAACTGTTCGGTGCCGAGGTCGAACGCGGTGAGCTCGTTGTTGTACGGCCCGGTGCAGCCGCCGTACCGGAAGAACAAGTGGTTGGCCGGGTCGTAGTTCCAGCCGATCTCGCCCCACCCTTGCGCCTGCACCGTGATCTTCAGATCCACCCACTTGTTGACCGGGAAGTCCGCGCAGAACCGCGCGTTCCGCGGCTGGTAGACGAGAGCCGGGATCCCCGCGTCGGCCTTGCGGAACGCACCCGCCGCGGCGAGCGCGTCCATTGTGCCGATCTGCTCCAGGCCGTCGGCCGCGGCGGCGCGCACGAGCCGCGCCTCGGTTTTGTCCGCGGCGAACGCCTTCAGTCGCGCCTCGGCCGTGCTCCCACCGATCTGCCCGAGTGCCATCGCGACCGCGTGCCGCCGGTGGAGGCTCTTGTCCGCGTCGGCCGCGTGCAGCGCGTCGAGTGCGTCGGCGGTGCCGATGCGGCCGAGCGCCTTCGCCGCACGGAACGCGAGCGTGGCCGATTGCACCTCGTCCTTCACCAGCAGCTTGCGAAGCGTCGCGACGGCCTTCGGCCCGCCGATCACGGCCAGCGCGTCGATCGCGTCGCGGTCACCCTTCTCGGCGAGCGGGAGGAGCAGGTCGAGTGCCTCGCGCCCGGCCTTGCGCGCGGTGACGAGGCACACCGTCTGCTC
>JALHNS010000038.1 GCA_022843445.1 Gemmata sp. | reverse complement strand
GCGCGGTGGTCGAGCGACTGATGGCCAAGGACCCCTCCGAGCGGATCCAGACGGCGGCGGAGGTGGTGGACCTGCTGGGCCGGTACCTGGCGCACGCGGCCGACCCGGACCGGGTGCCGCCCCCCCCGCCGGTTCGCGGCGTCCGCGTCGGCGGCGGGCAACACCGGGGGCGGCGGTGGGTGCTTCGGACCGTGATCGCGGTCGCGGCGGTGACGGTCGGAACACTCGGGTATCTGGTGTTGCGTCCAACAGGTCAACCCGCGGCACCGGTGACGAACCCGCCTCGGGTCGTGGACACGGGGTGGAAGCCGCCGACGGCGGGGGAGTTGGCGGCACGCCCCAGCCCGCTCGACGGTCGATTGCTGGCGCTAGCCGGCGATTCAAAACCGGTGCCGGCGACTGGCGTCGCGGTTCTCCGCGCGCCGAAGGACGCGCCCGTTCCGATGTGGGCGGTCGCCGTCAGCCCGGATGGTCGGTCGATTGCCGCGGGCTGTGACAGCGGAACCGTCCTTGTGTGGGATCTCGGCGCGTGGGCGACCGGCACCCCGCAACCGCCAATCCGCGCGCTAAGCGGGCACACCGCGACGGTCTACTCGGTCGCCTTCAGCCCGGACGGCCAGTTCGTCGCCTCGGCGAGCAAGGACGGCTCCATCCGCCTGTGGGGTGTGGTTGAAGGCAAGCCGGTGCGAACCTTGGACGGGGGTAAGGAGCTACCGACTTCAAACGTGGCGTTCACCGCCGACGGCAAACTGGTGGCGGCCGGCGACGAGCGCGGGAGCGTCCGGTTGTGGGACGTCGCGACCGGAGAGGTGCGACCGCCCCTCCGATGGCACAGCCAGTCGGTCAACGCGGTGGCCCTCAGTCCCGACGGGCGGTTCCTCGCCTCGGCCGGACTGAACGACCGTAAGGTACACGTCACCGATCTCAAGACCATGCGCCGGGTGCAGACCCTCGGCCCGGCGGGCGACGGGCCGGCGGAAATGCGGGTCGCGTTCGCGGGCGACGGCCGCACGCTCGCCTACGGCGGGTGGGACGCCACCGTGCGGTTGTGGGACCTGACCGAGAAGAAGGAGGCCGTGCTGACCGGCGGCGGCGCGAACCCCGGCGCGCTGGCCGTGGACCCGACCGGCCGGTTCGTGGCGGTGGCCCGCGGCGCGACGGTTCGCGTCTGGGACCGGACCGAGCCGAACGGGCCGGTGACGGTCGGCCCCGGCCCGTTCGGAGCCGCGGCCTGGCAGGTCGCGTTCACCCCGGAGGGGCGGTACCTCGTCGTGGCCGGGGCCAACGGCACCGTGTCCGTCCTCCGCGCGCGGTCGCTGCTCGGCCCGCAGTCGCCCGACGCGACCAAACTCGGTTCGGCCGACGCGCTCAAGCGGCTTCGCGCGGAACTGGAGGCCGGGCCGGCTTCCCTCGCCGACTTTGTGGACGCCGACTTCGCCCGCGTCCCGCTCACGAAGGCCGACGCCGCGGCCGCCCGCGAATTGCTCCGCAACGCGCACGCCGCCCGCGTCCGTGCCGAGCGCGCCGCCGAGTGGAAGGACAAGGTGATCAGGGACGGCAAACTGGAGATGCCGTTCGCGTACAAGACGTTCGGCGAGAAGCCGAAGGACGGCTGGAGCCTGTACGTCTCGCTCCACGGCGGCGCGGGCGGGTCTAAGGCGACGAACGACCGGGTGTGGGAGGCCCAGAAGCAACTGTACACCGTGGAGCAAGGCATCTACCTGACGCCGCGGGCGCCAACGAACAACTGGAACATGTGGCACGAGAGCCACATCGACCGGATGCTGGCCCGGCTGGTCGAAGACTTCGTCGCGTTCGAGGGCGTGAACCCGGGCCGCGTGTACTTGCTCGGCGGCGGCTCCGCCGGCGGTGACGGGGTGTACCAACTGGCCCCGCGTATGGCCGACCACTGGGCCGCGGCGGCGATGACGGGCGGGCACTCCAACAGCGTATCGCCGCTCTCGCTCCGCAACGTGCCGTTCTCGCTCCAAGTAGGTGCCAACGACTTCTCGTTCAACCGCAACAAGGTCGCCTCGGAGTACGGCGCGACGCTTGCCCAACTCCGGAAGTCCGACCGAAAGGGGTACGAAACCTTCGTGAAGTTTCATGAGGGCAAGGGCACCGTACTGGGCGGCGAGGACAAGGTCGCGCTGCCGTGGATGGCGCGGTTCGCCCGCGACCCGATCCCGGAAAGGGTGGTGTGGAAGCAGACCGGCATCCACCCGAGCGAGGGCTCCAAGGTCCGAACGGTCCTCAGTCCGCAGCACGACCGCCTGTACTGGCTGGCCGTCCCGCCCGGGGCGGCGAAGGCCGAGACCCTCGTCGCCGCCACCCGCGCCGGGCAAGCGGTCGAGATCGAAGTTGCCGACGGGGTGAGCAAACAGCTGATCCGCCTCGACGACCGCATGCTCGACCTCGACAAGCCGGTGAAGGTGACCCACGGCGGCAAGGAACTGTTCGTCGGACTGCTGCCGCGGACGATCGGCGTGATGGTTCGCACGCTCGTCGGCCGCGGCGACCCCGAACTGATGTTCGAAGCGGAGGTGGAAGTCGACCCGACCGACGTCGATACGAGCGACGCCCCGACCCAGACGAGGCTGGGCGTTGGGCTGTTGAAATTGGGGCAATCGGACCAAGCCGCCGCCCGCTTCCGCAAGGCCATCGAACGGGACCCGAAGTACGCGCCCGCGCACGACCAGCTAGCCGCCGCAGTGACCAACCTCGGACAACTGGACGAGGCCATCGCCGGTGCCCGTAAGGCCATCGAACTCGACCCGACCCTCGCGAACGCCCACTTCACCCTAGGCACCGCGCTCGGGAAGAAGCGGCACTGGGACGAGGCCGTTGGCTGCCTCCGAAAGGCCGTCGAACTCGATCCACAAATCGCCGACGTACACTTGAGACTCGGCTTCACACTCTTCGTGAAGAACCAACCAGACGAGGCGGCCGTCTGGCTCCGCAAGGCGATCGAACTCGACCCGCAGGAGACATTGGCGCACGCCATGCTCGGGTTCGCCCTCAGCCAGAAGGGCGAGAACGCGGGCGCCGCCGTCAGTTTCCGCCGGGCGATCGAACTCGACTCGCAGCACTCCCTGATCCCGTTGGTGCGGACCGAACTGGCTCAGGCCGAGCGGGTGACCGCCGTCCAAGACAAGCTCCCAGCGTTCCTCGCGGGCGAGTACAAGCCGGAGACCAACGAGGAGCGCATCGGCCTGTCCGAGCTGTGCCGTGTCAAGAAACGGTACCGCGCGGTCGCCGGCCTCGAAGCCGACATCTTTGCCGCCGACCCCAAACTGGCCGCCGACCCGAGGTCCGTCCGCCGCTACAACGCGGCGTGCTTCGCGGCGCTGGCCGCCGCCGGGCAGGGCGACGACGCCGCGGGCCTCGACGACGACGAGCGCGCGCGGCTGCGAAAGCTCGCCCTCGACTGGCTCCGCGCCGACCTCGGCGTGTACGCGAAACGACTCAAGAGCGGGCTGCCGGCCGACCGCACCGCGGCACTTCAAGCGCTGTACCGCTGGCAGCAGGACGCAAATCTGGCCACCGTTCGAGACGCCGCAGCACTGGACAAGCTCCCGGCGGAGGAGCGCGGGGCGTTCGCGAAGCTCTGGGAAGACGCCGCGGCGGTGCTCAAGGAGATTCGGGAGGCCGGGCTGCCCGACGACGCCGAACTCCGCCGGATTGCCGCCCTGCCCGCAGCCCAACAGGTCGAGGAGGTGCGCAAAGAGTTGAAGAAGCGCAACCCCGACTTCGACGGGACGCTCTCACCCACGATCCAGGGCGGCGCGGTGATCGGGCTGAACATCAAGACGGACGTCGTGACCGACATCGCCCCGGTACGCGCGCTCACGCAGCTCAAGAGGCTGGATCTGATTGCGACTGGTGGCACGCGCCGCCTCGTCGATCTGTCGCCGCTCAAGGGTCTGGCCCTGACCGAACTCCACTCCAACGGCAATCCAGTGGTGGACATCTCTCCTCTGAAAGGGATGCCGCTCCAGCACCTGATGCTGTGGGGCTGGCGCGGGACGGATATGAGGCCGCTCAAGGGGATGCCGCTGAAGGTGTTGAACTGCGGCGGCGGGTATCAGAAGCTCGACCTCACGCACCTCGCCGGCCTGCCGCTGGAGAACTTGTGCATCAACTTCACACAGGTGACCGACCTGTCGCCGCTCAAGGACATGCCGCTGCACACGTTCATGTGTGCCAACACTCCGGTGGCCGACCTGACGCCGCTCAAGGGACTACCGATCCGGTTCCTTGAGGTGTATAAGACGAAGGTGTCCGATCTGTCACCGCTGAAGGAGATGCCGCTTGAGACGTTCCACTGTGAGGATTCCGAGGTAACCGATCTGTCGGCTCTCAAGGGCATGCTGCTCAAGCAGTTGCGCTGCCCCTTCAAGCCCGAACGGGACGCCGAGACCCTCCGGGCGATCAAGACGCTGGAGAGGATCAACGACAAACCGGCCGCAGCGTTCTGGAAGTCCGCCGAGAAGAAGTGACCGCACCGTCTTTTAGGATCAGGCGATGAGCGAACGAGACATCCTTTTGGGCGCGAGCGCGCACGCCGACCCGGCGGCGCGGTCGGCGTTCTTGGACGCGGCGTGCGGGGGCGACACCGCCCTGCGGGAGCGGGTGGAACGGTTGCTGTGCCCCGACGCGGGCGACGGGCCGACGCGGACGTTGTCGCCGGGCGCCGGCGACCCGGACTTCGCCGAGACCCGCGCGCCGGACGGCGACGGTGCCGCGGACGTCAACGTGGCCGCGCTGCTGTCGCCCGCGCAGGAGGAGGGTTCGCTGGGCCGGTTGGATCACTACGAGGTGCTGGGGGTGGTGGGCCGCGGCGGCATGGGCGTCGTGCTGCGGGCGCACGACACTAGGTTGCGGCGAGTGGTGGCGGTCAAGCTCCTCGCCCCGGCGCTGGCGGCGGTCGGCACGGCGCGCAAGCGGTTCGCCCGCGAGGCTCAGGCCGCCGCGGCCGTACGCGACGAACACGTCGTCAAGATTCATACCGTCTGCGAAGGCGCGTCGGTCCCGTATTTGGTGATGGAGTTCGTGGCCGGTGTGACGCTGGAGGACCGGGTGCGGGCGGAGGGGCCGCTGGACCCGTCGGAGGCGGTGCGGATCGGTTTGCAGTCGGCGCAGGGGCTGGCGGCGGCGCACGCGCAGGGCCTGATCCACCGGGACGTCAAGCCGGGCAACATCCTGCTCGAGGGCGGGACCGGGCGGGTCAAGCTGACCGACTTCGGTCTGGCCCGTGCGGCCGACGACGCCAGCATCTCGCGGAGCGGTGTGATCGCCGGTACGCCGCTGTACATGTCGCCCGAGCAGGCCAAGGGGGACCACATCGACGCCCGCTCGGACCTGTTCAGCCTGGGCAGCGTCCTCTACACCCTGCTCACCGGCAAGCCCGCCTTCCGAGCCGAATCCACCGTCGCGGTGCTCGGACGGGTTTGCGACGACGCGCCGCGTCCGATCCGGGAGTCGAGTCCGGGTGTGCCGCGGTGGGTGTGCGCGGTGGTCGAGCGGCTGATGGCCAAGGACCCCTCCGAGCGGATCCAGACGGCGGCGGAGGTGGTGGACCTGCTGGGCCGGTACCTGGCGCACGCGGCCGACCCGGACCGGGTGCCGCCCCCCCCGCCGGTCCGCGGCGTCCGGATCGGCGGCGGGAACCGGCGGGCGCGGGCGTGGGCGATCGGTGCGGCGGTGGTTTCGGCGGCTACGGTCGGGGTGCTCGGGTATCTGTTGCTCGCGCCCGACCCGTCCGCGGCACCGGTGCCGAACACGGCGCGCCCGGTCGAGGCGCAACCGCTCGCCGGCTGGCACCTGCCGACGGCGGAGGAACTGGCGGCACGCCCCAGCCCGCTCGACGGCCGCACCCGCAAACAAATCCCGCCCGGATTGCTCGCCCTCGCCGGCGGACCGAACGCCGCCCCGCCCGAGCCGGTCGCGATACTCGGCGACAGCCGCTTCCGGCTGACCCGAGCGGACAAGAACTCCTTCATGGCGCAGGACCGCGAGGGCAAGTGGCTGGCGGTCCCGAACGGCGACACGGTTACACTTTTCGATTCCCAGACGGGTGACCTCGTCCGCACCCTGGTTGGTTCCGGTCGGATGTACGCCGTCGCGTTCAGCCCCGACGGCCGGTTCCTTGCCGGGGCGAGTGTGGAAGGCAACCTCGGTGACAACACGAGGGCGCCCGGTATCGTCCGGGTCTGGGACTTGGCGGGTGCCGAACCGACCGTGTTGCGGACGATTCGCACGAGCTTCGTCCTGTTCGTGGCGTTCAACCCCGACGGCCAGCGGTTGGTCACGGCTGGCAGCGAGGCGGTGCGAGTCTGGAACCTCAAGACGGGGGATGAAGCTCTCACCATCGACGGGCAGGGCGGGCAAGGGTTCTGGCTGCCCGCCGTCAGCCCGGACGGCAAGAAGATCGCGTGGGGGAACCCGGCCGAGAAGGCCGTCAAGGTGCACCACCTCGAAACCGGCGAGGTTCTGGCGACACTCGCCGGGCACTCGGCCAGTGTTCACGCCGCGGCTTGGAGCGCCGACGGCAAGACGCTCGCGACGGGGAGTGCCACCGAATTGTTCGTCTGGGGCACCGAACGGTTCGAGCCGGTGAAAAAAATCGACACGCCGGCGACGTGGGTCGCGTTTCACCCCGACGGCAAAACGCTGCTGACCGCGGACCACGACCGCTACCACTCCGTGGACAAGACCCACGTCGTGACCCGGTGGGACCTCGGGACGTACCAAGGAAAGCGACTCCCGACACTGGGCACCCGTCCGGGGTGGGTGTCATACCATCTGAGCCGGGACGGCAAGACCCTGTACTCCGTCATTGCGCACGTCACGCCGGACCACGAGCCGGACACGCGTGTCCGGGCTTTCGCCGCCGCCACCGGGGAGGAATTGTTCCCGGGCGACGGCCGCGCCGGTCAAGTGTGGACGATAGCAGTCAGCCCGGACGGCCGCACCGTGGCTTCGGGCGGCGAGGGCGGGGCGGTCCGACTGTGGGACCTCGGCGCGTGGCCGGCCGGCGCCGCGCAACCGCCGGCCCGCGCAATAACCGGGCACACGGCGACGGTCTACTCGGTCGCGTTCAGCCCGGACGGCAAGTTGCTCGCGTCGGCCTCGAAGGACGGCGCGATCCGGCTGTGGGACGGCACGACGGGGCGGGCCGTGCGCACGCTGGAGATCGAGAAGGACGGGCAGGCGACCGACGTCGCGTTCAGCGCCGACGGGAAACTGCTCGCTACCGGGGCCAAGGACGGGAGCGTCCGGGTGTGGGACGTCGCCACCGGCGAAGACCTGTCGCCGCTCCGCTGGCACACCGGGCACGTGTGCTCGGTGGCGTTCAGTCCCGACAACCGGTTCCTCGCGTCGGCCGGGTACGTCGATCGCAAGGTTCACGTCACCGACCTGAAGACGATGCAGCTCGTCCACACGGCCGAGGGCCGCAGGGCCGAAGACACGGACACGCGGGTGGCGTTCGCGGCCGACGGTAGGACCCTGGCCTACGGCGGGTGGGACGACGCGGTCCGGCTGTGGGACGTCATCGACCGCAAAGAGACGGTGCTGACCGCGGGCATTCGGACCCTCCAAGGGCTGGCCGTGGACCCGCTCGGGCGGTTCGTCGCGGCCTCCGGCCACGGCGGGCTGACGTTCTGCGACCGGGGCGCGCCGGGGCGCGCGCTGGCTCTCCCCCCCGACGGGTTTGGGGGCTTGCCCCGTCACGTCGCGTTCACGCCCGAGGGCCGGTACCTCGTCGTCGCCGGGTTCAACGGCACGGTGTCGATCTTGCGGGCGCCAACCCCGCCCCCGCCCTACGACCCCGGCCCGCCGCGCAACCTGCCGGCACCGGACGAGCTGGCGAAGCGCCCGTCGCCGTTCGATAGCATCGATCAGGGAACCCTGCCGCCGGGCGCAGCAGCCGTGCTGGGCGACGACCGCTTCCGGCTCCCGCAGGAGGGGCTGAACTCCGAGATGCGGCAGGACCGCGAGGGCAAGTGGCTGGCGGTCCCCAACGGCGACGCGGTGGCCCTGTTCGACGCCCGCACCGGCCAAGTGGTCCGTACCCTGAAAGGGCACGACGACCGGGTCCACGCGGTCGCGTTCAGCCCGGACGGGCGGCACGTCGCGGCCGGCAATTTGGCCCGCGACGCGACCACGCACACGATCCTCATCTGGGAGCGCGAGACCGGAAAGGAAGTCGCCCGCCTCCGCGGCGATTCCGCGATGTTCTGGTCGCTCGCGTACAGCCCGGACGGCAAGCAACTGTTCGCGATGAGCAAGAAGGGGATGGACGTCTGGGATCTCGCGGCCGGGAGGGTCGCGCGCACGTTCCCCACGACCCCGGACATCTGGGGGTGCTACGCGATCGGGTTCAGCCCCGACGGGAAGCGGGTGGCCTGGGGCGCTGCCCCCAATGTGGTCAAGGTGTGGGAGATCGGCACCGACGGTCCGCCGGCGACACTCGACGGTCATACGAGTTGGGTCAGCTACTCGGTCTTCAGTGCGGACGGCAAATGGTTTGCGAGCGGGAGCAGCAAGGAACTGATCCTGCGGGACGCGAAGACGCTCGAGGTCGTGAAAACGATCGACACGCTGGCGCTCTGGGTGGCGTTCGAACCGGGCGACAAGACGCTGCTGACGGCCGGTTACGATTACGTCGTGACGCGATGGGATCTGTCCACCTTCGCGGGCAAACCGCTTCCGCCGCTCAACGGGCCGGGGGGTGTCGTCAACTATCACCTGAGTGCGGACGGGAAGACGCTTTTTGTCAACGTCGCCGACGATCTGGTGTCGCGCGGGGAGCGGAGCGTCCGAACGTATGACGCCCTGACCGGTACGCGCCTGAGTCAGGGGCACGCCGGGCAGGTGTGGGCCGTGGCCACCGGCCCGGACGGGAGGCGGTTCGCGTCGGCCGGCAAGGACGGGACCGTGCGCGGGTGGGAGGTTCCCTCAGCGAAGCCGGGGGGAGTCGCGACTACCGGGCGGCAACTGTGGTCCGTCGCACGCCCGGGGAACGCGTTCGCGGTCGCGTTCGCCCCGGACGGGAAGACGGTCGCCGCGCACTGGCGGACCGGGGCGCTGGCACTCCTCGACGCGGCCACCGGGGCGGAGGTGCGGCAACTCGCGGCCGTCGGCGACTTCCACCAGATCACGTTCAGCCCGGACGGCGGCCTGCTCGCCGGGAGCGGGATGGACGGCGAGGTCCGCGTGTGGGAGGTGCCGTCGGGCCGGCTCCGGCGCACGTTCCGAGTGGACACGGCCCCGGCGTTCGCCCCGGTGTTCAGCCCGGACGGGCGGGTGCTCGCGGCCGGGTCCGCGAGCGGTCGCGCGTTCCTGTGGGACGTTGCGTCCGGCTGGCGGGTCGGAACCACGGCGCAACAGGACGGCCCGGTCCGCTGGATCGGCTTCCGCCCGGACGGCCGGTCGGTCGCGGTCGCCGGCAAGTGGACCAGCGGCACCCTCCGCCCCGAAGACCCGAAGTTCACCGTCCCGGGCTCGAACCCGACGATCTCCGCGCCCTCGAACGTGTACCACCTCCATCTCGCGGCCGGGCGGAAGTACAAGTTCACGCTGACGGCCCGCGACCCGGACCTGGTGCCGCTGCTGGCGGTCGATTCGCGGCCCGGAAGCGACCCCCGCGTCGAGCGGTCGGTCACCCGCGACGGCACCCGCCGGGCCGTGGTCGAGATCACGCCCACCGAGAACGGCCTCCACCGCGTGATCGCGTGTGCCGAATCCGGGCAGGGGCGCTACCAACTGATGATGGAGGCGGAGGGGGTGTCCGAACCCGTCGGGCCGTCCGACGTACTCGTGTTCGACCTCGCGTCACTGAACGAGACGCACCGGCTCGCCGGGCACGAGAGCGGGGTGGTCGCCGGGGCGTGGCGGGCCGACGGGCGGGTGCTCGTCACCGCCGGAGAGACCGACGGAACGCTCCGCCTGTGGGACTTCGCGCAAACTCCGCCGGCCGTGCGCACGCTCCGCCCGCTTCCCCCCGGTACGCGGTACCTGTTCGGACTCGCGCTGACCCCGGAGGGGCGGTACGCGGCCGTCGCCGGACCGGACGGGGCCATCCCGGTGTTCCGCATCCCGGACGGCGCGCCGCCCTACGACCCCGGCCCGCCGCGCCCGGTGCCGGACCCCAAGGAACTGGCCGCCCGCCCCGCCGCGGCCGACGCACTCAAACGCGAGGACATTCCGGCCTTCGAACTGAAGCGACTGGGCGACGGCGACCCGGACCGGGTGCCGCCGGAAGTGGTCGCGGTCCTCGGGGACGGTCGGTTCGCGCTGCCGCGGCGCGGGCAGAACGCCTTCCTGGCTCAGGACCGCGCGGGCAAATGGCTCGCGGTTCCCAACGCCGACAGCTTCGCGCTGTTCGACGCCCGCACCGGCGAGCGCGTCCGCGTCTTGACGGACGGCGGGCGCGCGTTCGGGGTCGCGTTCAGCCCGGACGGGAAGCTGCTGGCGACCGCGACCAACAACCTGCCCAAGGGCGACAACAAGGCGCTCAAGGTGTGGGAAGTACAGACCGGGACGGTCGTCAAGAAATTCGATTCGGCCAGCGACTGGATTCGGAGCCTCGCATACCACCCGGGCGGGAAGTACGTCCTCGCGTGCGGCCTCAAATCCGTCGAGGTGTGCGACGTGGACACCGGCACGGTCGTCCGCACGCTCGACGGCGGCGACTTGTGGCAACTCGGTGTCAGCCCGGACGGGAAGTGGGTGGCGGTCGGTGGCCCGGGGCGGCACACGGCGCGGGTGTACGACGTCGAGTCCGGTGAGGCGGTCGCGAACCTCGACGGCCTGTCCGACGACGCCCGCGCCACCGAGTTCAGCACCGACGGGAAGCTGCTGGCCGTCGGCAACGACCGCGAACTGCTGATCTGGAACACCGCGACGTGGGAGCTGGTGAAGCGGCTCGACACGCCGGCCGGGTGGGTCGCGTTCGAGCCGGGCGGCAAGACCGTCCTCACCGCCGGCCACGACCAGCGGGGGCGCGAAACCCACGTGGTGACGCGGTGGGATCTGACGACGTTCGCGGGCAAGCCGCTGGCCCCGCTGAACCAGGCCGAGGGGTGGACGGCCTTTTACCTCAGCCCGAACGGAGAGATCCTCTACTCGCTGCTCGCCGACGACCCGAGGCGACAGCACTACACCCAGCGGGTGCGCACCTACGACGCCGCAACCGGCAACCCGGTGGCCCCGGTCCGCGCCCCGGCCGCGCAACTCAACTCGGTCGCGTTCAGCCCCGACGGCAAGCGGTTGGCCGCCGTGAACGCGGCCCGGGGGCTGTGGCTGTGGGACGCGGCGACCGGCAAACTGGATCGCGTGTTCGAGGAGGCGCGCGGGAGCTTCTCGGTCGCGTTCAGCCCCGACAGCACGTTGCTCGCCACCGGCGAGAACCTCGGGTCGGTGAGCCTGTTCGACGTCGCGACCGGGGCGAAGGTGCGCACCCTGCCGGGGCCGACGACGGACGTCCGCTCGGTTGCCTTCAGCCCCGACGGGCGGTGGGTCGCGGGCACGACGATGCGCGGGGCGGTCAACGTGTGGGAGGTCGCGACGGGGCGATTGCGGCACTCGCTATCCGGTCGGTCTGCGGCGGCGTGGAGTGTCGCATTCAGCCCGGACGGCCGGACTGTGGCGACCGGCTGGGCCGGCGGCACGATCCTCCTCTTCGACGCGACCACAGGTTGGGAGGTCGCCGCCCTGAGCGTTGGCTCCTTGGAGGTCCGCTGGATCGGGTTCCACCCGGACGGGCGGTCGCTGGCGGTGGCCGGCGTGTGGGAGGAGAACGGGCAGAACCTCTGCGTCTGGGATCTGGCCGCGGGGAAGGTGGTCCGCCGGATGCCGGTTCCGGGCGCTGCGTACACGGCCGCCGTGGGCCGCGCCGACGGGCAACTGCTGGCCGCGTGCAGCGCGTTCGAGGGGGCGGTCCGGCTGTGGACTTCGGATGGCCTGCCAGAGCGGCACCGGGCGATCCGGCTGTACCCGCAGGGCGTCGAGTGGCTGCACGGGCTGGCGATGTCCCCGGAGGGCCGCTACCTCGCCACCGCCAACCCGGACGGCACGATCATCGTTCTCCGCCTCACGCCCGCGCCGGCCCCGTACGCGCCCAACCCCGTGCGGGCAGCGCCCGACCCGAAGGAACTGGCGGCGCGGCCCGCCGCGGCCGACGCGCTGAAGCGCGAGGACATCCCACCGCACCTGTTGAAACTCGCCGGCCGCGGCGAGCCGGATCGCGTGCCCCCGGAAGTGGTCGCGGTCCTCGGCAACTCGCGGTTCCCCCTCCCCAAGGCGGGTCCGCACTCGTGGATGGCGCAGGACCGCGAGGGGAAGTTCCTCGCCGTTCCGAACCACGATCAGGTGGCGCTGTTCGACCCGCGCACCGGGGAACTCGTCCGCACGTTCGCGGCCACCGGCCGGGTGTTCGCGGCGGCGTTCAGCCCGGACGGCAAGTTCCTGGCCGCGGGGGTGAGGGGCGGGAAGGATAAGGCGAAGGCCGGCACCGTTCGGGTGTGGGAGGTCGAGACGGGCGAACTCAAGAAGGCACTCACCGGCGAGTTCGGTTGGGTCGTTTCCCTCGCGTTCACCCCGAACGGCAAGCGTGTGATCGGTCACTGCGAGGAGGGCGTTCACGTCTGGGACTGGACCGAAGGGCAAGCGCGGGACATTGCGGGCGGCGGGGATGTGTTCCAACTTGCGGTCGGCGCCGACGGGAAGACGCTCGTGGGCCGCGACCCCGACAAAACCGGCCTCCGCGTCCTCGACCTCGACACCGGTAACGTTTTGAAGACCCTCGGCGGGGCCGCGGAGCGCATCCGCTCGACCGCGTTCAGCCCGGACGGCAGCCTGCTCGTCGGCGGTAGCGACAAGGAACTGATGGTCTGGGACGCGAAGACGTGGAAACTCCTGAAGCGGCTGGAGACGCCGGCCGGGTGGGTCGCGTTCGAGCCGGGCGGGAAGACCGTCTTGGCCGCGAAATACGACCAGAGCGGGGCGAACCCGGAGCACGTCGTCACGCGGTGGGATCTGACGACGTTCAAGGGCACGCCGCTCACCTCACTGGGCAACCGCAGCGGCTGGACCGTTTATCAACTCAGCCCGGACGGCAAAACCCTGTACTCCCTCGTGATCGACGGCCGCGACATCGACCGCACCGTCCGTGCCCACGACGCCGCTACTGGCAAGCCGCTGCACCCGGCGCAGGCCGGCCAGATTTGGGGTGTGGCGTTCAGCCCGGACGGCAAGCGGATCGCATCGGTCAGCAGCGATCCGGGCGTGTGGCTGTGGGACGCGGCGACGGGCAAGGTCGAGCGCGTCCTGCCGGGCGAGGGCGGGTACTGGTCGGTGGCGTTCAGTCCGGACGGCAAGACGGTCGCGGCCGGCGGGTGGTCGAACGGGTCGGTCGCACTCTGGGACGCCGCCACCGGTGAGAAGCGGAGAACGCTGGCGGGGCTACCGTCGGAAGTTCGCGCGGTCGCGTTCTCGCCAGACGGCGCCCTCGTCGCGGGCACGACGAGCGTCGGTGCCGTTCACGTCTGGGAAGTCGCCACCGGCCGGTTGCGGCACGTCCTCCGCGGGCGGCAGGAGACGAATCGCTACAGTTGGTGTCTCGCGTTCAGCGACGACGGCAAGACCCTCGCGACCGGTTGGTCCCAGGGCGACGTCACCCTCTTCGACGTGGCCGTCGGGTGGGAGGTCGCTCAGTTGCAAACCGCACTTGGTGAGGTCCGCTGGCTCGGGTTCCACCGCGACGGCCGCTCGCTGGGCGTGGTCGGGAACACCCGGGGGGCCGCGGGCAGCGGGCCGGGCACGAGCAGCGTCTTCGGGGTCTGGGACGTGACGACGCGGAAGCTGGTTCGCCGAATGGAGGTGGCGCATTCGGCTTACGGCCCTTCCGGTGGAGCCTGGCGGGCCGACGGGTTGGTGCTGGCGTCGCTCGGCTCGGACGACGGGACGGTGCGCCTGTGGAGCACCGACGGGACGCCGGAGCGCGACCAGGTGATCCGCCTCGGGCCGCCGGGCACCGAGTGGCTGCATGGGCTGGCGATGTCCCCAGAGGGACGTCACCTCGCGGTCGCCAATCCGGACGGCACGGTCACAGTCCTGCGGCTCGCCAAGCCGGGCGAGGTGTTCGAGCCGAAGTCGCCCCCGCTGCTGAAGGCGCTCGCCGGGCACACGAGTCCGGTCGTGAGCGTAGCGTACTCGCCCGACGGCAGGCTGATCGCGAGCGGCGACGACACGGGCGTTCGCATCTGGGACGCGGCGGCGGGTGTCGTCCGGCACGTATTGAGCGCCCCGAATAGCGGCGCGAAGACTTACACCGCGCTGACGTTCTCGCCGGACGGGAAGTTCGTGCTCGCGGCGCTGAGCGCCCTCCCCAATACCACCAAAAACCCGATCGCCGTCTGGGACGCGGCGACGGGCAAGCCCGCCGGCACGCTGGAGGGCCACAGCGGGGCGGTGTGGAGCATCGCGTTCTCACCGGACGGCAAGGCGCTCGTGTCGGCCGGCAATGACGCCACCATCCGGTGGTGGGACTTCGAGAAGCGATCCGAACTGCGGAGCGCACCCGCGCCGACCGGGCAATTCGTTCGGTCCGTGGCCGCGGCGGCCTCCGGACACCTCGGCGTCGGGAGCGGCAACAAGGTCTCGATCCTCGACCCGGACGGGGCCGCACTCCACACGATCGACCGCGCGGCCGCGCCGATGGTGCTCTCGCCGGACGGACGGTTGCTGGCGGCCGTGTCGTGGACGGAGGGCCGGGTTACCGTCTGGGACCGCGCGACCGGAAAGGAAGTCGCTGCGTGGAAGGCCCACAACGGGTTCGCGAACGGCCTCGCGTTCGCTCCCGGCGGTCGGGTACTGGCGACGACCGGTTCGGACCGCGCGGTCCGTCTGTGGGACGTCACCACCGGGCGCCAGTTGGCAGAGTTGACGCACGACGGCGCGTACGCGTTGGTATTCTCCCCGGACGGCGCCGCCCTTACGACGACCGGTACCCGCGACCGACAGGTGAAGGTGTGGGATGTCTCGGGCGTGCTGCGAGCTCCGTACGGGCCCGGCGGATCACGTGATTGACGTGTGAGTTATGGTGGATGGCATCCGTTCCTGTTCTCGGAGGATGCCATCGTGTCCGCCTCGTCTGCCCGCTCCCGTGCTGACGCCGCTACCCAGCGGTGGGTCGAACGCCTCGAACGCTTTTCGGCCGGCAACACCACCGTTGTGGCGTTCTGCGCGGCCGAAGGCGTGTCCGAGTCCAACTTCTACCTGTGGCGCCGACGGCTCGCACAACCGCCCGCGACCGCCTCGAACCCACCGACGGTCGTGCACATCCGCGTCGCACCACCTCCCGCCCCCGCGACCCCGATCGAAATAGCCCTCCCGTCCGGCACCGTCCGGCGGTTCCCCGGCGACGCCCGCCCGGAGTTCATCGTCGCGATCCTGCGCGGGTTAGAGGAGCGACCGTGCTGACGACCCCGCCCACCACCAAGCTATGGTTCGCCGCCGTTGATCTGCGGCTCGGAGTCGACGGGTTGGCGAACCTAGTGCTCTGTCACTGAGCTAATTTGGGATTGCGCCGGCGGCGTGTGGCGGTCATTCTGGTGGTCACCCCGAGGGCGTGACCATGCGGAAGAAGTACATCGTGCGGCTGACCGACGACGAGCGGGCGACGCTGGAGCAGGTGGTGAAGACGTTGTCCGGGTCGTCCACCAAGGTACGGCGGGCGCAGGTGCTCTTGAAGGCCAACGCCGACGGGCCGGCGTGGACCGACGCCGACATCGCCGACGCCTTCGGCTGCCGCCGTCAGACGGTCGAGAACGTCCGCGAGCGGTTCGTCACGGCCGGCTTCGACGTGACCCTGAACGGTCGGCCCCGCGCGCCGCGGCCGAAGGTGCTGACCGGCGAGCAAGAGGCGCGGGTGATCGCCTTGCGGTTGGGGCCACCGCCGACGGGGTTCGCCAACTGGTCGTTGCGGCTGTTGGCCGAGCGGGTGGTGGATCTGGAGATCGCCCCGGCGGTGAGCCACGAGACCGTCCGCCGGACGCTCAAAAAAGTGGCGTGACCGGCCGCAAGTTGGAGTACGGGGTGATCCCTCCGAAAGCCGACGCCGAGTTCGTAGCTCACATGGAGGTGGTACTCGACACGTACGCCACGCCGTACGATCCGCGGTACCCGGTGGTGTGTATGGACGAGCAACCGGTGCAGTTGCTCAAGGAGACACGGGTACCCATCCCGGCCACGAGGGAGCACCCGCGGCGGGTGGACTACGAGTACGAGCGGGCGGGCGTGGCCAGCCTGTTCCTGTTCTGCGAACCGCTGGTGGGGTGGCGGCAGGTGTCGGTGCGGGAGCGGCGGACGAAGGCGGACTGGGCGGTCGAGGTGGCGGCGTTGCTGACCGGCCGGTACGCGGCGGCGGAGCGGGTGATCCTCGTGTGCGACAACCGGAACACGCACACGCTCGGGGCGTTCTACGAGGCGTTCGAGCCGGCCACGGCGCGGGCGCTGGTGCGGCGGTTGGACGTCCGGCACACGCCCAAGCACGGCAGTTGGCTGAACGTCGCCGAGTGCGAGTTGAGCGCGCTGACGCGGCAGTGCGTGAGCGGCCGGCGGTTCGGGACGCTCGACGCGTTGCGCGCGGAGACGACCGCTTGGCAGGTGCAGACGAACGACCGGCAACGGGGCGTCGACTGGCAGTTCCAGATCGACGACGCGCGGGTCAAACTGAAATCGCTGTATCCCCAATTGTCTCCGTGACAGAACACTAGCAGCGATTTTCCGTCTTCATGTTCTGCGGTTGAGGCGACCCTTGCGCAGCGCCCAATTGCTTCGCTGCGCGTGGCGCGGGCAGTTGCGCGTGAGTTGGCAATTGGAGCGCGCGTTTCACATCTTCGAGACTGTACGCCGGTGTGCTACCTCCACTCGCCTCTCGCTGTCGCGCTGCGGCTATTAACGCGAGGGCGAACAACCCAATGATGAGGCTTGGGTTCTCTGCGATAATTCGCCGAGCGGCTCGCCAAACTGATTCGGGTTCGATCTTCTTTTTCGCGATGTTATCTTCTAGGCTGCACTTTCCGCGAAGTTCTCAGTTGAAGGCGTTTAGCGGTAGGAGGTAGACGAGTGCCGGCCCGTCCGGGACGATGGCGTTACCACACGACCACCTTCCACGGAACGGGCGCGGCCATGACATCTTCGCACCCCCACCCCCCACGGTGCCACTGGTTTTCGGCTCTGGCCGGTGCTCTCGATCCGCGCTCCGCGAAGCGACTCGCGTGCCTGTTCCTCGGCGTCATCCTCGCGCGCGGGCGGCGCACCCTCAGTTCGTGGATCCGAGCCGCCGGACTCGCGCACCAGTTCCGCCGCTGCTACACCACCGTGGCCGCGGCCGGCCGGCGCACCGAACTCGTCGCCACCAACTTGCTCCGCGAGGTTCTCAAGCCGCTGCTCGCTGACGCGCCGCGGGTGGTGCTGGCCATCGACGACACCCCGACGCCCCGGTACGGGCCGCACGTCCAAGGGGCCGGCGTCCACCACAACCCGACCCCCGGACCCGCCGGCAGTCCGTTCGTCTACGGGCACGTGTGGGTGGTGCTCGGGGTGCTCGCCGCGCACCCGCTCTGGGGCACGATCGCGCTGCCCCTGTTGGCCCGGCTGTACGTGCGCCGGACGGACCTCGACGCCATCGATACGGCGCACCGGCCCGCGTTCGCGACCAAGTTGGAATTGGCCGTGGCGCTGATGCGGTGGGCCCGGTTGTGGCTGGGATTCTGGGGCAAGCCGCTGTGGGTGGTGGCCGACGGCGCGTACGCCAAGGCCCCGTTCCTCGGGGCGATGCGGGAGTTCGGCGTCACGGTCGTCAGTCGCCTGCGGAAGGACGCGGCGCTGGCGAGCGTGCCCGAGGCGCCGGCAGCGAAGCGGCGCGGTCGCCCCCGGGTGTACGGCCCCGAGCGGATCGCGTTGGCCGAGCGGGCCGGGCACCGGCGCGGGTGGACGATCGAGACGTTCGCGTTGTACGGCCGGCCCGTTCAGAAGAGGTACAAGACGTTCGTGGCGACGTGGCGCCCGGCGGGGGCGCGATCCGGGTGGTACTGGTGCGCGAGCGGAAGGGTTGGGTGGCGTTCTTCTGCACGGACCCGACGGCGGGCGCGGCCGACATCTTGGGTGGAGCTCCGCTCGTGAACGACGCAAGTACTGAACCCCGCGCCCTGTTGCTCAGCTAGATTTCTTGGCCACTCGCTCGAACTCAACGAGGACGTGGCTGGCGTCGTCCGGTCGGGCGTCCGGGTCACGGTTGGTACACCGCACGATCAGCCGCCGGAGCGGCTCGGGCAACTTTTGAACGTGTGCGTCGCGCTCGACCGGCGATCCGGCCACCGTGTCGCCGGCCGGGGTCGGTCGTCGACCGCTCGCCAGTTCCGCCAGCAGGATGCCCAGCGCGTACACGTCCGCGGCGCGCGTGACGGTTTCGCCGCGCTCCTGCTCGGGGGCCATGTAGTCGCGGGTGCCGACTACGGTGCCGCGGCTGCTCCCCGGCCCGGCGCTCATCCCGCCCCGCGGCCGGTCGATGTCTTTGACCAGCCCGAAATCCGACAGCCGCAGTTCGCCACCGTCCAGCACGAGGATGTTGCCGGGCTTGATGTCGCGGTGAACGATCCCGAGTTCGTGGAGGTTGGCAACTGCGGTCGCGATCGCCCGGAACTCGCCGATCACGGCCTCGCGCGCTTCGGCCTCGTTCCAAGGGAACACCTCGGCGAGGGCCGTGCGGCGCTCTTCGAGCCGCGCGGTCAGATCGCCGCCGGTCGCGAACTCCATTGAGAACCACGGGTACTCGCGGCGGCCGATGATGTTCGTGCCCCACTCGAACGTTCGAATGAATCCCTTGGTCTCGGCCCCGGCCGTCTTGAGCTTCTCGTACTCCTGCTGGAACCGTTTGAACTGGGCCAAGTCCTCTTTCGGGTCCAGTCCGTCGCGGTCCTCAAGCACCTTCACCGCGACCCGAGTGCCGGTGCGCGTGTCGGTCGCGTCGTACACGGTGCCGAACCCGCCGCGGGCAATCGGCCCCATCAGTTTGTACTGCTTCTTGTCGCCCAGCGATTCGCCCGTGAGTCGCCCGACGAGTGACTCGGCCAGCCCGTCGGCGAGACGCAGGTCGGGCGTGATCGGGACGACCTGCGGGAGTTTGGCGAGTTGGTCCCAAAGCCAGTCGTGGTTCCCGCCGGCACCGGGCGGCGCGAGTCGCTTGCTCCACGTGTCCTTGTGATCGATCGCAACGACTTCAACGGCCGAGAGAAAGCGCTCGTCCTTCTCGATCGACTTGAACACGTACAGGGCCGGGCGCTGGGTCGCGTCCGACTCGCGGTAGAGTAGGAACGGCCACAGGCACAGAGCCGCGGACTCGTCCGGCGCGACGACGAACGGCACCCCGACCGGGAACCGGATCGCGGTCTCCATCGGGTACACTTCTTCGCCGTGCGCGACGCGCGCCCCCATGCACGAGTGCACCCGGTACCGCTGCACTTCGCTCCCGGTCGTGTACCCCGGGGTGACGAACCCGAGCGGATACCGGCGGACGAAATCGATCTCTTGGAACAACCGTTCGAGCCGCGGCCGGGCCTCTGGCAGCAATCGCGCGCACTCTTCGGCGGTCAGCGATTGCCCGTCCTCGATGTGCGCCCAGATGTTGCGGTTGTTCTTGATCCACTGGACGATCTCGCGGTCGATGACGCCGCCGGTGCCGCACACTTCGGGCAATTCGGTGAAGAACCGGTCGTCTCGGTCGGCGAGTTCGTCGGCCGCGGCCCGGAGCGCGTCGAGCCAGCGCCCGAGGGTCATATGGATCGACCGGCGGGCGAAATCGAACCCCGAGTGCGTGGGCAGCTGTGAGTACGGTGTTCCGCCCGTCACGCGCGCGCGTGCCAAGTCCGAGTGAGCCAGATACACGAGGTACTTGATCGTCATCTCGAACGTGCTGAACAACTGAGCGACGCGCTCGGCCGGTTCCTTGCGCGAGCAGAACCGGCGGTACGCGATAGCGATTGGTGCCGGATAGCGAAGCACGACGGTCTGCGACGAGAACGCCTCGTCACCAGTTCGCAACTTGGCGCGCACGGTCGGTGCCGCACCCGCGCGCGCGGTTTCGGCTGGCGCCGCGGGCGGCGGCGGAACCGCGGCCGGTGCGGTAACCGTCACCGGTTCTGGAGCGGCGCGTTCCGGGGCGGGCGGAACCGGCTGTGGCGCGGCCGCGTCGGTCGCCTTCGGCGCGCGCCGCGCCCGCACCCACTGCCAACCGGCCAACCCGCCGAACAGGCCCGCGAGCACCCAACCGGTGTACGCGGTCGCGCGCGTCACCGTCGGTTCGATAGGCTCTGGCGCTGGCTTAATCGGACCACTCGCCCGATCGAACTCCGAGGGCGCTCCGACGTTCGCGCCAAGTACGAACGCACCGACGAGTGCGCCCGCGCTGGCCAGCGCGACGGTGATGGTGCCGCGGTTCCGTATCCACGAGCGACGCGCACGCGCCACCGCACCTTCTGGACGCGCCAGCACCTGCTCACCAGAGAGCCACCGGCGTAGATCGTCCGCCAGTTCGCGCGCGGTCGAATACCGATCCTCGCGATTCGTCTCGAGGCACTTCATCACCACCGCTTCAAGCGCCGGATCGATTGTCGGGTCGACCGACCGCGGTGAACGAGCTGGTTCGCGGGCCTGTCGAAACGACTCGTACACGGTGTTCCCGCCACGAAATCGCTGCCGAGTTAAGCACTCCCAAAGTACTGCGCCGAGGGAGTACACGTCCGTACGACAGTCGAGCGATTGCACCTCCAACTGCTCGGGGCTCATGTACGCTGGGGTTCCGACGAACCCTTGGGTTGTGGTGGTCTGCACTACCCGGTCTGCTTGCTCTTCAATCTGCACCGCGATTCCTAAATCGATGAGGGTCGCCGAGAGGCCGTCGGGTGCGACCATCACATTCGACGGTTTCATGTCGCGGTGAATGAACCCGGCGAGGTGCAGGGCGTGGAGTGCTTCGGCCGTCTGGACGACGAGTTGCACGACTCTGTTGCGTCTGTTGGGGCCGGAAGCGAGAAGATCGCTCGCGTGCCGGAGATCGGTGCCTTCCAGTAACTCCATCGTGTAGTAGATGCGCCCGTCAATTTCTCCCGAAGTGAAGACGCGGACCAAGTTCGGGTGTTCGGTGCGCGCGAGAACTCGAATCTCGCGGAGGGCCCGCTACCGGGACCACTCGTCGAACAAGTCGAACAGTTTCAGCGCGACTTCGCGCCCGAGTGACGATTGCCATGCCTTGTAAACAGTCGCCGCTCCGCCGCGACCGAGGACGCCGAGGATTTCGTACTCGCCGATCTGTTTCGGGTGCGAGGGTTTGACTGGGTGCGGCGAATGCGGCACCGTGAGCGGGTTATCAGGGTCCGATGTTGGGTTGCGAAACTCGCTGTTCGGGTAGTCGGGCACCAGCGTGAGTGGCGGGAGCGTGCCGGCGGTCAGATCGGAGAGCGACCACTGCGGCGCGAGCTTGCGCACCTCACCGGTCGTGTAGTTCAGGAACTGGTATTGGGACGCGACGAACGGGTTCTGTGGTTCGTCCACCGCGCCGGTGTGAAAGAAGAAGAAGTGCGGCCCGCTCGCGTCAAATTGCGCGAGCGGGTGCAGCGGGACCGGAACGGCATCCGATCCCGACCCGATCAGATACGCGCAGCCGACGTGTTGGGCGCGCGGCGCGTTCCAGTTCGCGCCGGCGGGCAGTTCGGTCGGGTGCTCGCCGGTCAGGTTCCACCAGTCCGCGCGCCCGCCGCCGCGCCCGTCGCGGTACGCGAGTCGGTGCCCCGCGAGCACGTCCACGTGGCCCAGTACCTCCGCGGCCCCGGCCAACAGCAGCGGCCCCCACCGCACGTGGAAGTCGTCGCCGCGCGCGCCTGACGCGCCATGCCCGACCTCGCGGTTGCGGAACTCGATCAACCGGTCTACCAATTCCTGAAACCGCACCGTGGCGCGAGTAGCCCGACGCCCGCCGACGAATTCGGCCAATTGCCCGTTGAGCAGCGCGGCGTTCGGCAAATCGTCGTGGGCCCGACTCAAGACGAACTCGCGCAGAGTTTGGAACCGAGCGTCGCCGCGGGCCGCGAGTTTGGGGACGATCTCCGTTGCCAGCGCCCACCAGTGCCCGAGCGCCGGTTTCGGGAACGAGACCCGCAGTTGCTCCTCAATGCCGTCGTCCCGTTCGCCCGCGGCCCCGTAGACCGCGACCGCCCCGCTCGCCATCAACTTCAGTGCCGCTTCCCACAGGTAGAAGGCGTTCAGGTGCCGGTCGAGCGGGGTCTTAGCGTTGTGCGCGCGCCGGTACAGTTGCGCCAGCGGGAGCGGGAGCCGCTGCGCCAAGGCGTCGTCGAACTCGGGAACTGCACTCATTGAGAGGTGTTGGGTTGCGCGACAACACGGCGGGATACCGCAGCAGTGTACCAACCCCCGTGCCGCGCGGTACCCGTTGTGTGGAAAAACGGTATCGGGTGCGAGTCACTGGGCGAATGCCGTCAGGCGTGCCGCGCACGAGACCGCGCAGCTGGGTTTCGGTTCCGCGAGCGCGCCCTGTCAGAACAGCATTTCGGGAACAGCGTTCGTGGCCCGGTAGCACTCAACACAGAGCCACACCGCGCGGCCCGTCTCCAGAAAATCGTGAAATCGTCGGTCCTGAACGCGACTGCCAGACACGCGCGTCAACCTGTCGCGTGTGAAGCTGCGAAGTGGCGAACGGTTCGGAGAGCGGTCTCTAAATACTGGGTCCGCCGTGGGCCCGGCGTCTTGACGCCCGGATACCGGCGCAGTGCGTTACGACCTCTCGGTGGGCGAACTCCCATTCGTCGCGAGCAACCCCTTCGCGCTCCAGTACCAGATCCGTCACGCAGCAGGGCCGCCCCGCACCGAGCGGGCCGGTCGGGTGCCCGGGTCTGCATGGGCGATCATCACACGGGCCATGGCCCTGAATCCCGACGAGCGATTCCCGACAGCCGTCGCGCTCGCTGAGGCTCTCCGCGCAGCCAGACCAAGTCAGGTGGGAAACAAGTCACAAGACGTGTGAGAGAAATCGAGGCACTTGGAATGGTCCGGCTGCCTGCGCAGGTGCGTCTCGAGCCGGACGCGCCGGACAACACCGGTACGGGCTTCGGGCGTACAATACGCCCTCCGTTTTCTTGGAGGCCGTACCGATTCCCCGGAAACCGGCCAGCACGCCGGATTATGTAAAGGACGACTGACTCAGGACACGAGCCGGACGTGCGCCGCGTGGTCGATGCCCGCGCCGGCCGCCACGGCTGGCACCGCCCGAGCCGACTCCTTGGCCGCATTCGACACCTGACCGAAAGACTATGGAGGCGCCTACACAATCTATGCCGGCGCGACGGAGGCGCGCGCGGGAACGAGAGTGCAGTTCGCAAGGTCCGCCGGGCGAGCCGGTGCGCTCGGTGCCGGGTGGTAGCCAACAGGGTCCCGGGTTCAGCCCTCGAACGCGGAACGGTTCACGAGGTCCACGACGCCGAGAAGCGCGCGGATGACCGGCACGGAGGCGAGTTGGGCCAGCTCGAGTGCGCCGTTCGACCGAGACATCAGTTCGTGCAACGCATCCAGCGGATCGCCGGGCTTCAGAAGGGCGGGAACGACGGCGGTCAGCCCTTTTACGGTCACCGCCGCCCCGGCCGTGAGGGCCAAGAGCCACAGTTTCCCGTTCCGCGGGCGGATCGTCAGGTTGATCTCGCCCTGCTGCGGCCCGTCGGGCGTGAGCACGTCGAAGTGCAGAGTTGTTGCGGTCGTGAGCACCGCGTTGCTCGTGACGACGAGTTGGAACGCCCACGTCCCCGCGTCCGCCGCCATCTCGCTCGCTTCCACGACCCCGGACGCGCCGCGCAGTTTCACCCCGACGGCTTGCGGGTGCGCCGGGGCGACGGCGACGCGGTACCGTACCGCTCGCCCCCGCCGCGCACCACGAACGCGCCGTTCGCCGGGCGCACCTCGGTCCGGTCGTCGTCGAGCGCGCTCAGCCGCACCTCGTGCCTGCGTCAACTTCTTGGGTTGAGGAACCGGAACGGCGGAGCGGCCGCGTCGTCGCGCACCGGCGGGATCGGCACCAGCACCGTCACCGGTCCGAGGGGCTCCCCGGCCACTTCGGCGGCCAGTTCGAGTTCGACCGCCGGCCCGTCGGCCACGACGGTGAACCGCACGGACTGGTCCGGGGCGAACGTCGGGTGCACCTGCTCCGATACGCCGGCCCGAATCGCGCCGTCGGGACCCAGCCGGACGCGCAGGTTCTCGAACCGCGTCGCCCCCGCGTGCCGCTACGTAAGGTCGGCCTTGGTGCCGAGTTCGTAGGTGCAGACCGATTCGATCCCGATCCGCAGTTCGCCTCGCAGCGAGGGCACCACGCGCAACCCCGTCAGGGGCACCGGCACGGCGCGCGACGCGGCGTCGCGCCCGGCGGTCACGTAAATGGCCCCGTCGGCGACCGGGCCGGGGGCGCGAAACGTGACGTGCGCCGGACACACGTATTCCTCGCCCGGGCGCAGCGGCACCTCGCGCTCGAACAGGTCGGCTTCGAGGTCGGCGAAGAGGGTACACCAAAGCGGAATCACACGCCATTCAATCCTGAAGAGCGATCGAGGTCGAGGGATCCGTGTTCCCAGCGTTCGGCTGACCCTCCGCGAACCACGCGCGCCTTTGGCTGACGGCGGAAGGACAGACGTTCAACAGTTCCGCCATCCGATTCTGTAGGCCCCGACCCGATTTGAAACCTTGGGCGCGGAGCGTCCGACACATCCACATGTACAGCTCCCGCTCCCGAACCTCCTCAGGTAGGGAACGCACGGAGTCGAGTACGCGCGTCGGCAGCACCCCACTGAGGTCCGCTGCGGTGACGGCTTCGCCTTCGCGCCGCCGGGAGATCGCGTCCCGGATGGCACGGAGCAACTCGTCGACTTGGCCGAGGTGCCAGTCGTGGTAGAGGAGTGCCAGCAAGAAACAGGGACGGGGCCGTCGGCCGTCGCGGAACCGTTCGACGAATAGCGGGACGTCCTCCCTCCGCTGATCGAGCGAAGGGACCTCCACGGTCCGGTCCCCCAGTCGGCGGTGAAAATCGACTGGCAGCACCCGTTCGGCGAGAAGTTCATCGAGCCGACGGTAGGTAGCGAAGACGAACCGGACGTCGGGGGTGAACGCTTGGCCCTCCCCGGTGGCCGGGTGCAGGGGCCCCCGGTCCATCGGGCGTCGCAGCAGGTCGAGCGTCGCTCTGTCCAAACTGTGCAATTCGTCGATGAAGATGGTCCCGCCGGCCGTGCGGCGCAGCAGCCCGGGTTCCGCGTGGCTGGCGGGGAGTCCGCTCACACCCGAGTTTCGGCCGTGACCCAACAGCCGGTCCCGCCGAAGACTCGCGTCCCCGCCGGTGAGCTCGTCGGCCGCCAGATTCAGGAAGGGCCCGCTGCGCCGCGCTGAAGAGCGGTGGACCAACTCGGCCAAGTGAGTTTTCCCGACCCCGGACGGGCCGAGAAGGACCACCGGATCGTCGGCCAATCGGTTCAGGTCCTCGATCCGCCGAAACGTGCGCAGCAATGCGAGGCTCCGACCGACGTGCCGATTCTCGGGATCAACCCGGTCCTTGGCCGCCACGAGCTCGGCAAGACTCTCGTTGGCTTCCAGCACCGGTACTGTCGGAAGTTGGGGCACATTGGGCCCGACCGGCTGTGCGGGAATTCGCTCGTCGGGGCTCCGCCCGGTCGGGACAGTCGACCCTTGGGGGTCACTTTCGTGTGGTTGGGGAACCGCAGTGAGGCACGTGAGTATTCGGCGGTGTAAGTCGATTGCCGCCGGCAGGGCGTCGACACCCTCGAATCGATCCGGCAGATCGTGGAGGAGAGACGACGAGTCACGCACTCGGCGAATGAGTCGGGTTACGCGCGGCCCGACTGTTCCACGCAAGATCACGGGATCCGACACAGGCAGTCCGCCGCCGCCCGGGTCGTAGGACGACAGCGCCGGAAAGGCGATCTCTGCCAGTTCGCGCCCGAGGGAGAACACGCTCTGCGCCGCCGCGGGCAGCGCAGCCTCGACCGCCTGCGCCGCCGCGGAGTACTCCTGCCATTCCCCCGACCCGATCGGTGAACCGGCCAGCATCTGCGCGGCCCAGTACGACGGATCGTTGTCGCACCCGGAGACGGCCGCGTCGTGAGCGCGCAAGCGGCTGAGGTGGTTGTCGTCCAGCCACGCGTCGCCGAGCCGGGCCCACACACCGTCGCCCGCGTCGATCAGTCGCGTCGCCGCCGCCGGCAGCCCGCCGGCGGTCGGGAACTCGTCGGGACTCAGAGTGGCGTACTCCCGGAGCAGCCCGAGGCACTCCCCGACCGTACTCGGCACGGGGGGAGGGGGCATCCCGCGTCGCTCAGTCGCAGCCAATGCCGGGCCGGACTCGACGTAGGCCCACTCCGCCGCTCGGCGGAAACGGGCGACGGCTTCGGCGAGCCTGTATATGACACCGGCTCCGCGCCGCGAGACGGTCATTGTGCCCTCCGGCCACCCGAGGCCGCTCCACAAGTGCCATCGTCTAACCTATCTTGCGCATGACGTCGGCCGCCAGTTTGAGATCGCGTTCGGCGTAGATTTCCGTCACCCGCGTGTCGGTGTGTCCGAGCACGGCTTTCGCCGCCTCAATGGTGCCGAACGCGTGGCGGATCTGAGACGCCCGCGTGTGTCGCAGTTGTCGCGGCGACCAGACCGGCACCTTCGCCCTTCGGCACGCCCGCTGGACCGCCACCCGATAGCTGTGGCGCGTGTACCGCTGACCCGTGTACTCCTCCGGTGCGCGGGCGACCGCGCCGGGCTCGAGCGGGCGCTTCCGGCACCGCGCGTGCCGCCAAGCCACCGCCTCGGCCGGGGAGAAACAGTACACTTCCGGAGCGCGGTCGAGGAACGGCCGCAAGACGTCGATCGCCTGCGGGCCGAGGACGATGCACCTCTCCCGGTCCAAGTGCTCGGTCTTGTGCGTCGAGGGGGTGTAGTACCACACGCCGTCGCCCGCGCTCAGGTCGCGTGGGCGCAGACCTGTAACCTCCTGCGGGCGGGCACCGGTCAGGAGTTGGAACTGGACCATCGCCGCGACGGGCGGGGGGAGGTGGGGCAGGACGGCGCGGACGTGCTCGTCGGGCACCGGCGGCACCTTCCCGGTCTCGCGGGCGGTCGTTTTCCCCTTCGCGAGTGGCGCAACGGCCCGCAGTTTCTGGTAGACGTCCGGGGAGACGAGTTCTTCCTCGACCCCCCATCGGACCATACGCTTGATCCGGTGGACGTCCTTGTTGATCGACTTGCGGGCGCGCTTGGCGTCGATCATGGCCTGCCGGACGTTCTTTAGCGCGCGGGGCCCGAATTCGGCGACGGGTGTGCCGCCGTAGAGCCGGCGCACGGGGCGGAGCGCCTGCTTGATGCAGCCCTGCTCGCTGGTCGGCGTGCCGTGCTTGACGTAGTAGGTCTGCGCGAAGCGGAAGTACGCGAGGATGAGGTCGTTCACGGTCCGTGGGGCGGCCGCGCCGGCCGCGCGGGTTTCCCCGTCAGCTACCGGCAGGGTGCCGCCGAGGCGCCGCCATTCGGCGATGAGGGCCGCGTACGTCTCGTGGCTCTCCGGCGATTGCCAAGCGCCGAGGTAGTGGTTTTTGCCGTTGATGGTGTGGTTTTTGCCGTTGATGGTAACGACGGCGCAGTTGCGTGCCTTGTGGTGGCGGTAACTGGGTTGAGACGGCTTTCGTGGCATGGAATGCGACTCCGAGAAGGGAAGACGGTACGTGTACCGTCGAACTCCGGTTCTCTTCGCCGCACTCCCGACCACCGGGAGGTACACTAAGACGTGTTCGGCTAACTACTCCGGTCAAAGTCGGGCTGATAGGATTTGAACCTACGACCTCTTGGTCCCGAACCAAGCGCTCTAGCCAAGCTGAGCTACAGCCCGTGTGTTGGAATGATAGCGGCCCGGCCCGCGGTGTCAAGAGCGGTGCGCGAACGCGGCGCTGCCGTTCGCGCTGAAGGTCACGCGGCCCGGCTTCCAGCGCGGTTCGGGGATCGCTTCGCCCAGCGCCACACGCAGCAGCGCGTCGGCGAGGTTGAAGTCGGCGAGCGCGCGCAGGCCGGTGTAGGACGTCGTGAGGCGCGGGTTGATTTCGATGGCGCAGTCGCACGAACCGTCTTCGGCGTCGTCGAGCACGAGATCGACGCCCACGTAGCCGCACAGCCCCGGCACGCAGTCCGTCGCGGCGCGCCCCAGCGCGATCGCGCGCGCGTCGAGGTCCGGCGGGATCGGGAGTTCGCCGCCCTCGTAGTGGAACCGTCCGTCGGCGCTCAGATTCTGGAACGCCGGCGCCAGTGGCACGCACTGCCGCGGCCCGCACAGGAACGCGACGCTCGCAGCGCGCCCCGGCACGAATTCGGTGAACGCCATTTCGTCGTCGTGCACGCCCGCGGCGTGAAACTCGAAGTGCGCGGCACTCACGTCGGCGGGCGAGTTCACCAAATAGGTGTCTTGCGAACCGGCCCCGTGGTCGGGCTTCAGCACCGCGGGGAACGTGTCCCACTTCGCGCCGAACCGCCCGGTGCGCGGCGCGCGCACCCCGGCTTCGTGCCAGTGGTGCGCGAGCGCGGACTTGCTCCCGCACAGGCGAATGGCGTCCAACGAAGGGCCGATTACGCGCGCCCCGAGTTCGGCCGCGAGGCGCGACCGCTCGAACAGCCAGCCGCCGGTTTCCGGGGCGATGACGAACGCGACTTCGCACGCACCGGCCAGTTCGCGGAACGCCGGTTCGTCGTCCGTGCGTTCCCCCGGTTCGGGCGAAGTGGTGACCGCGTGCCCGGCGGCGGCGAGGTCCGCGACCAGCGCGTTGCGCATCGCGCGCCCTTCGAGGAACAGGCCGTGCTCGATGTCGTTCGGGTCGCGGCCGACGCCGCGGGCGGTGGCGAACTCGTACACGAACGCGCGCATCGCGGGCCTCCCCGGTTCCGGGACCGTGTTCTCATTCTTGCGAAACGGGTGCGGTTCGGCCGGCGGTTCCTTGACCGCGCCACCGCTCCCGCGTATCTTCCGCAACGCACGCCGCACTCCCCGCGGCCGTCGCGGTCGAGGTAGCTCACACTTGGCTCCGCGCTCCCCCATCGCACTCGCGCTCGCGCTCCTCGCGCTGGTGCCGCCGCGCGCCCCCGCTCAGCCGCCCCCGCCGCTCAGCGTGGCCGGGCTCACGCCGGTGGGCGTGCGCGGCTCGGTCACCGAAGCGCACGTCACCCTCGAGTTCAGCGTCACGAACCACACCGCCGAGAGCCGGACGGCGCGCGTGACCGCGTTCTACCCGGACCGCCCCGAGGTGCGGTACGCCCGCGACGTGTGGGTGCCCGGCCGCGCGCGCGCCACCGGGTACCTCACGGTGGGGCCGGCCCCGCCGCGGGCCGCGCCCGGCAGCGAGTTCGCGCGCGATCTGAAGTTCGTACTCAGCGACCGAACCGACGGCTCCGACCGGGTGGTCCTTCCCGCGACCGAGGAGCGCGAGCGGTCGCGGGTGGCGCTCTACAAGAAACGCGACCCGCGCGACCCGGTGTACACGCTGTTCGCCGATGCGGTGCCCGGCGTGCCCGGCGAGACGGACCCCGAAGTGCCGGCCGGGGTGGTGCAACTGGCGCGCACGGTGCGCGCCTCCGCGGGCCTTTCGGAATACGTGTCGGTGTGCAGCGAAGGGCCGCTCGGCCTCGCGCCCGAAGCGCTCGAGGGCATGGACGTCGCGATCGTGGCGGGCGACCGGCTCGCGCGGGACCCGGCGGGGCTGGCGGCGCTGCGCCGGTGGGTGGAAGGCGGCGGGCGCGCGTGGGTGATGCTGGACCGCACGAACCCGGTCGAGCTCGCGCCGCTGACCGGCGACCCGGTGCCGGTGGTCGAGCGGGTGGGCCTCACGCGCGTGGCCCTGCGCG
>JALHNS010000037.1 GCA_022843445.1 Gemmata sp. | reverse complement strand
TGACCCGCGCCCCCCACCGGTCTGCGCCCCGCCCCCCCCCTTGGGGCGCCCGGGCCCGTTACCTTTTGGGGGCCGGGCGCTAGGCGCGCCCCTCGATGCGCCGCAACAGCGCCTCTTCGGCCAGCGCCCACTTCTCTTCGGTGTCGTAGGTGCCGGCGGCGATCTCGGCGCGCACGCGCTCGACCACCTCGTGCCGGATGCCCTCGCCCGCGCCGACGGTCGGCGCGGGCGCGTCGCCGGCCGGCGGAACCGACAGCCGCGCCGCCATGCGCTCGAACGGCGTAACGGCTACCGCCCGCGTCGCGCCCCGCGCGGGGGCGATGCGCCAGCGCTGCCAGTCTCGGTGTGTGGTCTCGCTCATCGGAGTCTGTTCTCCCGGCGCCGCGAACCGCGGCGGCGTCACCCTGTCCCGTCGCCACTTCGGAGCGCCGTCGGCCGTGACCGCGCACCGGGTGGCACCGCTTCTGTCGTCCGGGCGGGTTCCGCCGCCGCGGGCACGGTTCACGCGTTCAGTGAACCGCGGCCCATTCTACGCAAGTGTATCGTCGCGTTGCGCCGCTTCCTCGAAACAATTTGGCAGGTGGGCCGCGCGGTATTTCGCCCTTCGGCGTGCGGCGCAACCGTTGCGCGAATGATGCGCGGCGCGCCGCGCGCGACAACCGCCGTTCGCGCAAACCTGTTGTGCCGAACCGGAATGTCCTCAAGCCCGCCGGAGTTCGGGAGAGAAGACTGTCCGACGGGATAACGGGATGAAGAGGATACAGAGGGTTGAAGACACTTCGTTCTGGAACTGCCTGCGTCCTCTTCATCCCGGAATCCCGTCGAAAACTGTGTTCGCTTCACGTCTGGTGTCAGCCCCTGCGTTTCTCGTTCGCGGCCATGTGCGCCGCGCGCGTCGGAGCGGGGTGACGGTAGCCGCTGAGCGTCGCCCGCACCACGTTCGTTGCCGATTCCACGTCGAGCAAGTGTCCGGGCGAGACGAACACCGGCTTCGCGCCGGCCGCGGAGCGCACCACAGCACCCACGGTGTCGCCGTTGACCGTCAGCGGTGTTGCGTCGCCGGCGAGCGGGCCGGGTTCGTCGTGCTCGCCCACGAGCCAACTTTTCGCGCAGCCGACGCACGGGCACTCGAGCCACAGCCCCAAGTGGCACGCCGAGCCGAACCGCCGCGGGTGTGCGATGCCTTGACCGTCAAGCATTACCACATCCGGCGGTTGGCGAAGCTGCACAAATGCGGCAAGCAGGGCGGGAAGTTCGCGGAACGACAGCAACCCCGGAATGTACGGAAAGTTCGTTTCGCGCTCCACGGTCACTTTTTCGACCGTTTCAAGCGTGTCGGCGCGCAGCACGCACACTGCGGCGAACAGCCGCGGCTCGGTGAGGTGGTACGCGATGTCGCACCCGGCGACGAAGTCGAACCGGTCGAACCGCGGGGAGGTGTCCGCGCGGCCCGCGAGTTCGGTTTGAAGGGCAACGGCCTCGGCCTCGGTACCGGGCCAGTCGTGCAGGTGCGGAACGTGCATGTGTCGCGCCCGGCTGTGCGGGTTCTACCGATAACGTAGACCCGCGGCGCGCGTTCGGCGTTCGCGCGTCAGTCGCCCCCGCCGCCACAGCCGCCCCCGCACCCGCTGCCGCCGTCGCCTCCGCTGCTGCCGTCCGAGGTGCCGCAGCCGGAACCGGAGAGCGTGGAGCACCCGCCGTCGCTCGCTTCGGCGGTTTGCCGCGGGTACCACGTTTGCAGCGCCACCAGCGCCGTGCCCGCGAGCGCCGCGGTGCCGAACAGCGCGACCGCCATGCCCGCGTCGGCCGCGTCGGTGAGGCTCGCGCGCAGGGCGGTGTGCCGCTCCTTTTGCTTCGCCAACAGTGCGATCCCACGGTTGGTGAGTCGCAGCGGAACGCCGGTCGCGATCACCGCGGTGCCGATGAGCAACCCGAAGAACGAGAGCGCGACGAGGAACAGAACTGGGTGCCCGTTCGCGATGCCGCTCACGACGCGCGGCACCGAGAGCAGCAGCACCACGAGCAACAGCGGAATCAGCGAGCCGCAGCCGATACCCACCTGCCGCACGGTGGTGAGTTGATAGCCCTCGCTCTCGAACCGCTGCACCTCCTCGGCGAACGCGGCGGCGACCGCGTCGCGCACCGCTTTCAGCCCGCCGGGGGTGTTGTTCGCCGGTAATGCGTGCAGCGCCGCGCGCTCGACGGCGCTGAGATCGGCCGGTTCCGGCCCCACCGCGACCAGCGCCGTGCCGCTGTCGCTCACCTGCGCCAGCCCGCGGCCCGCGAGTCGCGCCAGAGCGGCGGTGGAGAGCCGGTCCGCGCCGCCCGCGAGGTAGGCGGTCTGCTCCCAGTTCAGTTGGAGCGATTCGTCGCCCGGTTGCGGGTCCGGCGACCGGTTCGCGCGCCGCAAAATGCGCCCGCCGATCGTCGCGCACACGAGGCACACGAACACCAGCAAGAGGAAGTCGTTGTTCTTGAGCGCGAACGGGTCGAGGTCGCCCCGGCACCCGGGCGCGACCGCCGCGACCAGCACCGCCGCGGCGGTGAGGCCCGCGGCGCGCCGCACCGGCGCTTTGGGAATCACCCAGTTGCGGACCGTGTTCACGGCACGGTGCCGAGCGTCTTCGCCGAACCGCTGCTCCGCGTTCGGCCACACGTCCACGGGCGGCGCTTCGCCGAACGTGGCGCGGTACCGCGCGAGCGTGGTTTCGTACATCGCCACGTGCTTCGCGCCCTCGGCCGCGCCGCCTTGGGTCGGGTCGTGGTGCAGCGGCTTGCCGAGCAGTTCCCCGCAGAACCGGTGCCAGTAGGAGCGCGTGTAGGTGAGGTGCAGGTGCCACACGGCATCGACCGCTTCCGACGGGCACACCGGCGCGGAACCGGTGACGGCGAGGAACACGAACCGCTTGTACTCCGCCACCGCGCGCCGCGCGAACGCGACCGACCAACCGTTTTCGCGCGCGAGCCGCACCGCGAACGGTTGCGGCACGTCCGCGCCGTCAATGTCGAAGGCCATCAGCTTCGCGAACAGTTCGGCACCGTCAGGAGACATGAACGTTCCCCGTGGGAAATGGGTGCTGTCTTCACTGTAATTCGCCACGAGCGCGCCGGGCGCTGAAAACTCGCGCGATTAAGTGGAACGTACGAAGGGCCAGACTTGTGCCGCACGATGAACGCCGATCAAGTACACGATCGGGCAGAAGAAAAATGCAGTGTTAACCACAGAGGAACAGAGCACACAGAGAAGAACAAAGCGAAAGAGCCGAGCCTGTTTGTTCTGAACTCATCTCTTTGGCTTTCTCTGTGTAGTTGTTCTCTCTGTGTGCTCTGTGCCTCCGTGGTTCATTATTCTTTTGCCTCGTTCTGATCGTGCCTTTGATCAGCGTTCGTCGTGCGGCAAAAACCGCCTTTGAATTTCGCGTTTCGCACACACGTCGGTGTGCGGTACACTATCACCACCCGCCGGTGCGCACTTCCGAGGCCACGCGATGCCCCGATACCTGTACGCTCTCGCTCTGTCCGTTTTCGCCGCTCCCGCCAGTGCCGCGGAGCCGTCGTTCAACACGGACGTGATCCCGCTGCTCACGAAGGCCGGGTGCAATCAGGGCGCGTGCCACGGGAAGGGCGCGGGCCAGAACGGGTTCCGCTTGTCGCTCCGCGGGTTCGCCCCGGACGACGACCACAAGTGGATCACCCGCGAGTTTTCGTCGCGCCGCATCGACCGCACGCGGCCCGAGGACAGCCTGCTGCTGCAAAAAGCCACCGGACAGGTGCCGCACGAGGGCGGGCGGCTGTTTTCCGCACAGTCGCGCGAGTACAAGTTGCTGCTCGATTGGATCAAAGCCGGCACCCCCACCCCGGGGACGGGCGAGGCGAAGATCAGCAAGTTGGAGCTATCCCCCGCGGCGCGCGTGCTTAAACCGGGCGACGAGGTGCAACTCGTCGCCACCGCGACGTTCGCCGACGGCACCACCCGCGACGTGACGTGGCTCACCAAGTTCGAATCGAACGACGCGGCGTTTCTGGAAGTGGCCCCGGGCGGCAAGGCGAAAGCCGTCCGCAACGGCGCGAGCGCGGTGCGCGCGATGTACCTCACCGAGGTCGCGGTCGCGGTGTTCAGCGTGCCGTTCGACCGCGACGTGGACCCGAAGCGGTTCGAGGGCGGTAACACTTTCATCGACGCGCCGCTGTTCGCCAAGCTGAAAGAACTGCGCATCGAACCGAGCGACCTCTGCACGGACGAAGAGTTCGTGCGCCGCGCGTTCGTCGACGCCTGCGGCATCCTGCCGACCGCGGAGGAAGCGGCGAAGTTCGTCGCGGACACAGACCCGAAGAAGCGCGCGAAACTGGTCGATTCACTGCTGGCGCGCCCCGAGTTCAACGACTATTGGGCGCTGAAACTCGGCGACCTGTTCCAGAACCGCAAGGAGCGGGATCACGACGTTCGCGGGGTGAAGGGCGTGCGGCAGTTGCACGACTGGCTGCGCAAGCAGGTGGAAGCCAACCGGCCGTGGGACGCCCTCGCGCGCGACGTGATTACGGCGACCGGCGACAACACCGCGACCCCGGCGGTGGGCTACTACATCGTGACCGTCGGCGAGCACCGGCACGGCGAGAACTCCGAAGCGCCGGAATCGATCGCGCAGGCGCTACTCGGCACGCGCATCGGCTGCGCGCGGTGCCACAACCACCCGCTGGAGCGCTACACGCAGGACGACTTCTACCACTTCGCCGCGTTCTTCAGCCGCGTGAAACTGGACCGCAAAGAAGCGAAGGCGGGGCCGACCGTGCTGCGCGTCAGCCACCCGGACGCGAACCAGAACAAGAACCCGGTGGGCGTGAGTCAGCCGCGCACCGGCACGTTCATGAAGCCGCAACCGCTGGACCGCACCGCGAGCGCCGTGAACCCCGGCGACGACCCGCGCGCGGCGCTCGCCAAGTGGATCACCGACCCCGCGAACGAGTACTTCGCCGGCGCGATGGTGAACCGCGTGTGGGCGCATTACATGAACGTGGGCTTGGTGGAACCGGTGGACGACCTGCGCGCGACCAACCCGCCGACCAACCCGGAACTTTGGAAGGCGCTCGTCGCGCACTTCACGAAGAGCAAGTACGACTTGCGCGAGCTGATGCGCGTGATTCTGAACTCGCGCGCGTACCAGCTTTCGAGCGCGACGCGCCCGGGCAACGCGACCGACGCGAAGTTCTACTCGCACTACTACGCGCGCCGGCTGCCGGCCGAAGTGCTGCTCGACGCCATCTGCGACGCGACTGGCGTGCCGGAGCGCTTCGACGGCTACCCGGTGGGCGTGCGGGCCGTGCAAGTGCCGGACCCGGGCACGGTGTCGTACTTCCTGCGCACCTTCGGCCGCAGCGAGCGCGTGACCGCGTGCGCGTGCGAGCGCACCGGCGACGTGAGCCTGCCGAGCGTGCTGCACCTGATTTCCGGCGACACCGTGACGAACAAAGTGCAAAGCGGGAACGGTTGGCTGGCACAGCAACTGAAAGCGGAGAAGGACGACGCGAAACTGACCGACGCGCTGTTCCGCCGCGTGCTGGCCCGCGGTCCGACCGCTGCGGAGAGCGCGAAGATTGCTGAGTTGCTGAAAGGCACCCCGCGCGAAGAGTTCTTCCGCGATGCCTTCTGGGCGCTGCTGAACAGCAAGGAGTTCGTCTTCAACCGGTGACCAACGCAGCGATGTTGTTGCCCGAAACTGTTCGCTCTCTCAAGAACCCCTCACCCGGCCTCGAAGACTCGGCCACCCTCTCCCACGCTCCGCGGGGAGAGGGCCAGAAACAGCGCGCGGCGTTTTCGCTTCGCGCGCGTTGTAACTGTGCGAAGAAGCGGTGCTATTCTGGCCCTCTCCCCGCGCGAGCGTGGGAGAGGGTGGCCGAGTCTTCGAGGCCGGGTGAGGGGCGAGCAAGCGACGCGGTCACAAGAGCGCCTTTGCCTCACTCCAGCGCCTCGGGCACCACGATACCACCAACGTCGGTGAGGCGCTCGTCGCGCCCGCTGTGCCGGTAGGTTAGCTTCTCGTGCTTCAGCCCGAGCAGGTGCAAAATCGTCGCGTGGAAGTCGTTCACACCGATCGCGTCCTTCACGGCGTTCAACCCGAACTCATCGGTTGCGCCTACCACGGTACCGCCCTTCGCGCCGCCGCCCGCGAGCCACATCGTGTAGCCCAGCGGGTTGTGGTCGCGGCCCTTCCCGCCTTGGCTGTTCGGCGTGCGCCCGAACTCGCTGCACCAAATCACGAGCGTGTCCTTCAGCATCCCGCGGCGCTTCAAGTCGCGCAGCAGCGCCGCGATCGGCTTATCGACGTGCCCGCACATCTTCTCGTGGTTCGCGTTCACGTCGTCGTGCGCGTCCCACTGCGTCACGAGCGGGCCGCCGCCGCTGTACACGCTCACGAACCGCACCCCGCGTTCGAGCAACCGGCGCGTGAGCAGTAGGCGCGTGCCGAAGTCGGCCGTGCGCTTGTCGTCGAGGCCGTACTCCTTCTTCGTCGCTTCCGTTTCCTTGCTCAGATCGACGGCGTCCGGGGCGTGCTTCTGCATCTTGAACGCCAACTCGTAGCTCGCGGTACGCGCTTCGAGTTCCGCGTCGCCGCCGGCCTGCATCGCGTTCAACTTCTGCACGAGGTCGAACTGGCGCTGATTCTGTTCGGCGCTCACGCCCGCGGGCGGCTTCAGGTTGATGATCGGGTTCGGCCCGGGGCGGAACAGCGTGCCCTGATACACCGGCGGCAGGAACGCGCTGGACCAACACGGCGCGCCGCCCTCGGGTACGCCTTCGGGTTGCGGCATGACGCAGTACGCTGGCAGGTTCTCGCTCTCGCTGCCGAGACCGTACGTCACCCAACTGCCGAGGTTCGGCCAGCCCATCTGCGTTCGGCCGCTGTGCAGTTCGTACATCGCGGGCGCGTGAACGGTGTTGCTGCACCAGCACGACCGCAGGAAGCAGATGTCGTCGGCGCACGTCGCGATGTTCGGGATCAGGTCGGAAAGTTCGATGCCGCTCTGCCCGTGCTTCTGGAACTTGCGCGTGCTCGCGAGAATCACCTCGTTGCCGCTGGTGAACTGGCTCTTCGGCCGCCCGGTGCTTTCGGGCAGCGGCTTGCCGGCCCACTTCGCGAGCGCCGGCTTCGGGTCGAACAGGTCCATCTGGCTCGGCCCGCCGACCATGAACAGGAACACGACGCGCTTGGCCTTCGGCGCGAAGTGCGGCTTCTTCGCCGCGAGCGGGTTCGGCGACGGCTTCGCGCGTTCTTCGGCGCGAGCGTCGCGCGCGAGCAGCCAGTTCAGCGCGATCCCGGCACCGGCGGCGGAGCGGACGAAGTCGCGGCGGGTGTGGTGTGCGTTCATGCCCACAGCGTACCCCGGCGCGCGGCGGCGAGCAAGCAGACGCCGCACCGCGCCGCGGGTATGCTGGGTGCATGTTTCTCGCGCTCGCGCTGTGGATCGCCGGCCCCGCGGACGTGCCGCTGCACGCGGTGGCGTGGGTGCGCGCCGAAAACGACAGCGCCGGCAGCGGGTTCGTCGTCGATGCCGAGAAGCGGTTGCTCGTGACGTGCCGGCACGTCGTCGCGGACCGCAAAGAAGTTGACGTGTTCTTCCCGTGGGTGCGCGCCGGCGCGCTCGTCACCGAGAAGCACGAGTACCTGCGGAACCGCGCCGAGTTGCGCGCCGCGAAGCTCCTCGTTTCGGGCACCGTGCTGAAAGCGAGCGACGAAACCGACCTCGCGCTCGTACAACTCGACGCGCTGCCGGCCGGTACGCGCGCCGTCACGCTCTCTTCGCGCGCGCCGGCGCAGGGCGACACGCTTCGCGTGATCGGGCACCGGCTCGACCTCGACACGGTGTGGAACGAGACGCGCGGCCCGCTGCGCGCCCGGGGGCCGCTCACCGAAGGGTACTTCTGGCGCGGCAAGAGACTCGGCACCACCGCCCACGTGCTGCTCGCGCAACTGCCCACCGAAGAGGGCGACTCTGGTGGCCCGGTGGTCGACGCGCGCGGCGAAGTGGTCGGCACGTGCAGCGCGCTGCGCCGCCAGTGCCCGCTGGCCGCGGTGTGCATTTCCGCGCGCGAGATTCGCGCGTTCCTCGGTGCCGACGCAAAGGAAGAAGCCCCGGCCGACGGGCTGCACGCGTCAACGGTGTGGCTGAAGCCGACCGCGACCGACGTTCACATTGCCGGTGCGCTGATCGAGCGCGATTTGGTGCTCACCTGCGCGCGCGGGTTCGCGCCGCGCGAGCGCGTCGGCGTCGCGCTGCCGCTGCGCGAGCGCGGCGAGTGGGTGAGCGCCCGCGGAGCGTACCGCGACCCGCTCGCACTACACTCAAAGGGCGCGTGGCGTTCGGGCACTGTGATCGCGCGCGACGAGGGCCGCGACCTCGCGCTCGTAAAGCTCGACGCGGAGTGCAAGGAACTGAACCCGTTGCCGCTCGCGGCAACGGGTTCGCGCGCCGGCGACGCGGTGCAGAGTGTGAGCCACCCGGCCGGGCTGGAATTCGCGTGGGCGTTCGCCGCCGGCGCGGTGCGGCAGCGCGGTTCCGTTCAGCTCGACAGCGGCGAGAAGGCACCGCGCGTAAGCGCCCTGCTGCTGCAACTCCCGGCGCAGAGTGCCTCGCCCGGCGGCCCAATCACAAACGCGAAGGGCGAACTGATCGGCGTGCTTTCGGCGCGCGAAAGTGCGCAAATGGTCGGCTACTGTGCCTCTATTGAAGAGGTGCGCGCGTTTCTGGATGTCGCGCTGCGCGACCGACCGCCGAAGACGCTCGCGGGGTTGGTCGCGCGCTTCGACCCGGAGCGATTCGCAACCGCGCTCGCGGCCGGTTTGGCGCAGCGGGCCGAAGCGCACCGCGCCGCGGGCCGGTTCGCAGACGCCAAGCGCGACGCCGATAGCGCTCTCGCGATCGATAGCGGGTGCGCCGCGGCCCGCGCGTGCCGGGCGCGCATGCTCGAAGGCGAGGCGGCGCTCGCGGAGTTGGACGCACCGGCCGCGTTCGACCGCACGCACCTGCTGTTGCGCGCGCAACTGGCGCTCGAAGCGAAAGACGCGCGCCGCACGCGCGGCGACGCGGAGCGCGTGCTGAACGTGTTCCCCGCGGACGCGGACGCGCGGCAACTGCTCGCAAGCGCGCTACTCGCACTCGGCGACGACGCGAAGGCCGCGATCGCTACCGCGGACGTGCTCCGCGCCGACCCGAAGCGCCTCGGTGCGGTCGCGCGCGAGTTGCTTTCGCAAGCCGACGCGCTCGCGCAGAAGTACCCGAATTCGCCCGGCGTGCCGGCCGATTGGCTCGCGCAGGCGCTCGCCGCGTGCGCGAAGCACGAACCGCGAGCGGCCGACGCGATGAAGGCTGTGACCGGCGCGAAGACCGACAAAGACCGGCTCGCCGCACTGCGCGCCGCCGTGGAGAAGCTAAGGTAACGCGATGCCCGAATCGTTCGACGTCATCGTGCTCGGCGTGGGCGGCATGGGTTCGGCCGCGTGCTACGAACTCGCGCGCCGCGGGCGGCGCGTGCTCGGGCTAGAACAGTTCGCGCTGGCGCACGACCGCGGCAGCTCGCACGGGCACACGCGCATCATCCGCACCGCGTACGCGGAGGGCGTCGAATACGTTCCCCTCGTGCGCCGCGCGTTCGCGCGGTGGTACGAGTTGGAGCAAGTGACCGGGCGGCACCTGCTCACCGAGTGCCCGTGCCTGAACGTCGGCCCGGCGCACAGCGAACACGTCGCAGGGGTGCGCGCGTCGGTTCGCGTGCACACGCTCGAAGCGGAAGAGCTGAGCGGCGCGGAGATCAACCGGCGCTACCCGGCGTTCAACTTTCCCGCGGACTACGTCGGCATCGTCGAGCGCGCTGCGGGCTTCCTCTATGTGGAGGAGTGCGTGCGCGCACACTGTGACGCCGCGCTGTCACTCGGTGCGCAGATCCGCGCGAACGAACCGGTGCTCTCGTGGCGCGCCGACGCGAGCGGCGCAGAAGTGACCACCGCGAAGAACACCTACCGCGCCGCGAAGCTGGTCATCACCGCGGGCGCGTGGGCCACGAAACTGCTCGCGGGCCTCGGCGTTCCACTGAAGGTGATGCGGCAAACGCTGCACTGGTTCGCGGCCGGAGACATTGACGGCGTTCACCGGCGCGACAAATTCCCGATCTTCATTGCGGACGTGCCGAACGGCCCGTTCTACGGTTTGCCCGCCATCGACCAATACGGCGTGAAGTTCGCGCGCCACTACAACGCGCCCGAACTGCCGGACCCGGACGGCGTGAATTGGGAAACGGGCACAAGCGATATCGCGCCGGTGCGCGCGTTCCTCGATTCGTTCCTCCCCGCGGGCGGCGCGCACACGAAATCGCAAGTGTGCATGTACACCGTGACACCGGACCACCACTTCGTGATCGACGTGCACCCGGAGTTACCGAACGTGAGCGTCGCGTGCGGGTTCAGCGGGCACGGGTTCAAGTTCGCCTCTGCGGTGGGCGAAGTGCTCGCGGACCTCGCCGACACCGGCCGCACGAACCACGACATCGGGCTGTTCAAGGCGACGCGCTTCGCCGAGTGAACCCGCACGGCGTTCGCGCCTCCCTACAGAACCATGAACCTGCGACTCGACCACCTGATCGCCGACCTGCGCGCCAACGGCGACGCGATCTTGCGCGCCATCGACGCGGACCCGCTGCTCGTGAAGCGGCAGTCCGGCGAACTCGTGTTGGCCAACGCCGGGCCAGCGCTGTTCACGCCGCAACTGCCGCACCAACTGTACGCGAAGGGTATCGTGTACCGGCGCGAGCCGTTCGAGCTGGTGTCGCTGCCGCTCGTCAAGATTTACAACCTCGGCGAGAAGGACGTGAGCGCCGCGGACCTAGCGGGCATCGCCGCGAGCGGCGGGAACGCGCGCCTGCACTTCCTCCGCAAGCTGGACGGCACGCTGGTGCAGCGGTTCCAGCACGCGGGGCGCGTGTACCTCACCACCCGCGGCATGATCGAGGGCGGGCCGTGCTACGGCTCGTTCGATGAAGATTCACCGGCGCGTGCGGCCAACTTCGACTTCCTCGGCACCGCACGGCGGATCGCCGCGGAGAAGTACCCTGCCCTGCTCGAACCGCGCGCGGAGTTGGAAGGCGTCACGCTCGTGTTCGAGTTCATCCACCCCGAAACGCGGGTGATTACGAACTACGGGGCGCGCGAAGACCTCGTATTGCTCGCGTGCTTCGACCGCCGCGACTACCGGTACCGTACGTTCGCGGAGTTGCGCGAATTGGCTGCGGCGCACGCGCTCGCGCACGTCGACGAGCTGTCGCCGAAGGGCGACGGGATCGGCGCGCAGATCGAGGCGCTGATCGGTTCGTTCGCGGGCACCGACGAAGAGGGAACGGTCATCACCATCGAGCACGGGCACGAGATCGTGTACCGCGTGAAGGTGAAGTCGCCGGACTACCTGCGCGTGTTGAAGCTCGTTGTCACCTGCACCTACGACCGCGTGGTGGAACTGGTAGACGCGCACCCGGAGTGGCGCGCGTGGGCCGACATGGAAGCGCACCTGCGTTCGCTGGGGCGCGAGAGCGTGCCGGAGGAAGTGCTCGGCTTCTACCGCGAGCACTACGACACCTTCACCGCGTACCGCGCGGACTGCGAAACGCTGCGCGCGCGGGCCTCGGAAGTCGCGGCGCGTGCGAAGGCGGAGGCGGAAGCGGGTTCGACCGACGCGCGCGCGGTGCGGAAGTGTTTCGCGGCGCGCGTAGCCGAGTTGCCGCTGAAGCCGCTGCTGTTCGCGGCGTTCGATGGCCGGCTGAGCGAAGCGACGGTGCGCGCGTTCGCTCGCACCCCGGAGGAAGCGCGGGCCGCTTTGTAGGACGGGCTTCCAGCCTGTCCCGTGTCGCGATGCGAGACAGGCTGGAAGCCCGTCCTACGAAGCCGCGCCGGCGGGTAAGCGGCGCGGCGCTTGGGGCACCACCTCCGCGCCGCCCAGTTTCTTCTTGATCGCATCGACGGCGGCCTTCAGTTGCCGGTCCTCGAACGGCTTGCTGTCGTCCACCAGCGGCTTGCCGTCCGCGCCCTTCGGTGTGGGCGGTGGCGGCGGGTTCGGCCCCATGGCGCTCGGCTTCCCGGCCACCCACTGCACTTTGAACAGTTCCACGTCGGCGCGCAGTTTTTCTTCCTTCGTGGTGACCACCTCGATGTCCGGCTTCACGCCCCACTCGTCGGGCTTGTCCTTGGGTGTCAGCAGTTTGTCCATGTTCAGGCCGCTGGGCCGCCAGTAGGTTTCGCTGGTGAGCTTCACCGCGGCCTCGCGCTCGCCCTCGCCCCCGAGCCGGTACAGCTTCTGCACGCTCCCCTTGCCGTACGTGCGCTCGCCCGCGACCAGCGCGCGCTTGTTGTCTTGCAGCGCGGACGCGACGATCTCGGTGGCGCTGGCGCTCTCGCCGTTCACGAGCACCACGACCGGGCGCTGGTCGGCCGGGCGCAACAGTTCGCGGCCGCTCTCGGCCTTAAAGGTGCGCGTGCGCTCCGGGTCGCGGCCCCGCGTGCTCACGACGGTCGCGCCGCCCGGCAGGAACGTGTTGGCCACGTCCACGGCTTGGCTCAGCAGCCCGCCGCCGTTGTCGCGCATGTCCAGCACCAGCGCCTTGCCGCCGCCCTTCTCGATTTCGTCGATGGCGGCCCGCAGCTCCTTCGTCGTCAGTTCGTTAAAGGTGGACACGCGCACGTAGCCGATGCCCGCGGCGCGGTCGAGGAACCACTCCCACTTGCTCGGGTCGTCGGCGCGGCGGCGCACGCCCGTTACCGGGTGCTGCGGGATGCGCCCGCGGGTCAGTTCCACGACCTCGTCGGTCGCGCGGCCCGCGCGCCGCGTGGTCAGTTTCACCTTCGTGCCCGGTTCGCCGGTGATCACCTTGCGGGTCTCCGGGATCGTCATGTTCTCGGTGCTCTTGTCGCCCACTTTCACGATCAGGTCGTTCGCGAGCACGCCCGCGTCGTAAGCGGGCGTGCCCGGCATCGGGTACGACACCATCAGGAACTTCGTGGCCGGGTCGATACCCAGCACGATGCCCACGCCGCCGAAACTGCCCTCGTTGTCCGCTTCGAACTGCTTGAGCAGCGCCGCGTTCAGGTACACGGAGTGCCGGTCGATTTTCTGCAGCCCGCCGTTAATCATGGACTCGACGAACTCTTTCCACTCGTCGTCGGTGAGCTTGCGGTAGAAGTTGGCGTCCACCTCCGCCATCACGTCGACCACCTGCCGCACGCGGCTGTAGTCGTTGTCCGGGCGCGGCGCGCTGTAGCACAGCGCCAGCCCCAGCGCGAACAGCGCGGGCACCACGAGCAGCCATGCGAGATTGCGAAGGGGCATCTTTCGATTCGTCTTTAGTGTTGAGCGTTTCGTGTTTGGCGCGGTCGCATTTGGCGTTTCGTGCGACGCACCGAAAGGGCTTCGCGTAAAACCGGACCAAACACTAAACACCAAACACGAGACACGATTCAGAAGTCGTCCGCGTCGTGCCAAACGGGGGGCCGCGGATTCACGGGTTCCAACTTGAAGGAACCGTACCACAGCAGGAGCACGAACGCCACCTCACACGCGCCGCCGGCGGCGAGCAGGTGGCCGAGCAGCACGAGGGCCGCGCCCGCGCCGTTGACGCCGAGCAACTGCGCGGTACCCGGTGCGGTGGCCGCGGACGCGAGCATCACGGCGATCACCGGCAGCACCAGCCACCACGAGTTGCGGTAGCGCAGGCGCGCGCCGCAGTGCGGGCAGAAGATGCGGTTCGGCAGCGGCGCTTTGAACACGGCCACGATGCCGATGTTCGCGCCGCACACCGGGCAGGCGTTCTTGTCGCGCACGCTCGGCACCTCCGGCCGGTTCTAGCGATTATACCCGCCGCGCGGTACGCGCGGGAGCGCACGCCCCGCGGTCCCGCGCATTTGTAAAGTTTACCGCAAGCGCATTTGTCCGCGGACACTGCGCCAGTTACGCTTCACGTGCAGGCTCCGCAGAGCCTCCAATTTGACACGCGGCGGACCCACCTAATGTACAGCATCGTGCTGATGACCGCGCTCACGGCCTCGCCGGACGCGCCCCAATTCAACGGCTACTTCCGCGACCTGTTCCACGGGTGCAGCGGCGGGTGCGGCGGCGGCGGCGCGCGGTACAGTTGCAGCGGCGGCGGGTGCGGCGGCAGCAGTTTCGCCCAATCGTGCACCGGGTGCTCCGGGTGCTGCGGCGGGGGCGTGTTCGGCCTCGGCCTCGGCGACCGCGTGCGGCGCGTGTTCGACCGCGACCCGGTCGGCGGGTGCTGCGGCGGCGGGTGCTGCGGCGGGACCTCGTTCGCCAGCGGGTGCTGCGGCGGAACGGCGTACGCCTCCGGGTGCTGTGGCGGAATGGCGTACTCGTACACGCCGATGTTCAACGGCGGGCTGTCGTGCCAAGGCGGGCTGCCGATGAGCGCGCCGCCGCCGATCATCTACGACAACGTGCCGATGGTGCCCGGCGTCCCGGGCAATCCGAACATCCCGTTCGCGGTGCCGGACCCCGCCCCCGGCCCCGGCGGCATCGGGTTCAAGCCGAACGTGCCCGCGAGCGTGACCGGCGCGAACGGCGCACGGGCGAGCGTGACCGTGCGCCTGCCCGCCGACGCGAAACTGTTTGCCGAGGGCAAGCCACTGAACCTGACCGGTGCGGAGCGCCAGTTCGTGTCGCCGCCGCTGCCCGCGGATCAGGAGTTCGTGTACAAGTTCACCGCCGAGTACGAGCGCAACGGCGAAACGGTGAGCGTGAGCAAGAAGGTGACAGTGCGGGCCGGCGGCACCGCGTCCGTCGAGTTCGCCGACCTCACCGCCGCGAAGCCCGCGCCCGGGCCGACCGCTCCCGCGAGCATCCCGGTTTCGCCGGCGTCGTTCGACCGCACCGCGAAGCCGGCCGCCGCGGAACCGACCAAGGCCGCGGGCCCGGCTCAAGGCGCGCCGGAGCGCGCGACGATCACCGTGAAGCTGCCGCCGGGCGCGGCGCTGTTCGTGGACGACCGCAAAAGCCCGTCGGCCGAGCCGGTCCGCACGTTCAGCACGCCCGCCCTGCCGCCGGGCCGCGAGTACGCCTACGTGCTGAAGGCCGAGGTGACCCGCAACGGCCAACCGGAAACGCTGACGCAGAAAGTGCCGTTCCGTGCCGGCGAGCGCGTGGTGGTGGACTTCACCAACTTCGGCAAGTGACCAAGCGCGCCGTTGAGAGTGGTCCGCACGCCCCGCGAGTGGGCGCTGTGGACGAGTGAGCGGGCACGACGTTCGCGCACTCGGCTGCTCCGGGAAGCACCCGCTCGCGGGGCGAGCGGACCGCTCTCAACGGTCGCCTTCCAACCCTTCAAACAGCACCGTTCCCAATCGCACGAGCGTCGCGCCCTCTTCCACCGCGACCTCGAAATCGTTGCTCATTCCCATCGACAGTTCGGGCAGCGGCAGCCCGGTGCGGGCGCGTAGCGCGTCGCGCAGCGCGCGCAGGCGCGCGAACGTGGGCCGCGTCGCTTCCGGGTTCGCATCGTACGCGGCCATCGTCATCAGCCCGCGCACCGAAACGCCCGCGAGCGCGGCCAGCGCGTCACCGAGCGCGGGCACCGCGGCGGGGTCGAACCCGCCCTTACTCGCCTCGCCGCTGCAGTTCACTTCAAGGAGCACCGGGACCGGCGCGCCGGCCGCGCGCCCGAAGGTGTCGAGCGCGAGCAAGAGGCGCTCGCTGTCGACCGAATGGACGAGTGCGACGAGCGGCGCGGTGCGGTCGATCTTGTTGCGCTGCAAGTGGCCGATCAGGTGCCACGTCGCGCCCGGCACCGCGGCGGCTTTCTTCCACAGTTCCTGCGGCCGGTTCTCGCCGAGGTGCGGCGCGCCGAGTTCCACCGCCAGTGCCGCGACTTCGGCCGACACGGTCTTCGTCACCGCGACCAGCGTGACATCGGAAGGCGCGCGCCCGGCGCGCGAACACGCACCGGCGATGCGCGAGCGAACGGCGGCAAGGCGCTCGGCGAGAACGGAACGTGCGTCGGTCATGCGTCTTCCTGTGGTCCGGTCACTCCGTGACCGGATTTTGGTATTCAAGAGTCGGTCGCTCGCTCCGCGAGCGACCATTCGCACCCGCAAACACTTGAAGTGTACACGCTCTGCGGATGGTCGCTCGCGGAGCGAGCGACCTACTCTTGAAAACTCCACTCTCCCGCTCACACCTTCAGGCCCACGGCGCGCATGAGCGCGAGGCCGTTGCCGTGCGGCACCACGCCGGGGCGCATCGTGTAGTCGAAGTGCAGTTCGCCGCCCGCGAAGCCGTCGCAGAAGTGGACGTTCGCCGCGCCCGGGATTTGGTCCGTCACCGCGGTCAGGCTCAGGTCGTGCGTCGTCACGAACCCCACCGCGCCGGCGCTCAGCAGCGCGCGCACCACACCCTCCGCGCCCGCGACGCGGTCGGCCGAGTTCGTGCCCGCGAACAGTTCGTCCAACAGGAACAGCAGCGGCGGCGCGCCGGGGCGGGAGGTGATGTCGAGCAGCAAGCGCACCTTCGTAACTTCCGCGAAGAACCGCGACTTCCCGGCTTGCAGCGAGTCTTGGACGCGCATCGTCGCGCCGAGCGACACGGGCGCGAGCGCGAACCGCTTCGCGCGCACGGTGCCGCCCGCGAGCGCCAGCACCGCGTTCGTGCCAACCGCGCGCAGCAGCGTACTTTTGCCGCTCATGTTCGAGCCGCTCACGATCAGCACGCGGGCCGCGCCCGCGCCCAGCCGCACGTCGTTGCGCACCGCGACTTCGGCCGAAAGCAGCGGGTGCGAAACGCCTTCCGCTTCGAGCGACACCGGGCCGTCGGCGACTTGGGGGAAGATGTCCGCGGGGTTGTCGAACGCGAACCCGGCGAGCGACGCCAGCGCTTCGCACTCCGCGACCGCGCGGAGCCAGTGAATCACCTTCGGCCCGCTGCGCGCGCGCCACTCCTCGAAGATGTAGCCGAAGCGCACGTCCCACGCGCGCAGCACCGCGACCGGGATGAACATCGGGTTGCGGCGCGAATCGAACCAGTTCAGGATGCGCCGCAGTTCGCCGATCTGCTGTGCGGCGGAAAGGCCGTTCGCGGTCATCGCGCGCTGCAGGTCGTTCAGCCGCGGGGCCGTGAACCGCTCGCGCTCGAACCGCGCGAGCACCGCTTCGAGCAGCGCGAGCCGTTCGGCCGCGCGGTCGAGCGGCTTCAGCACGCGGCGCGCCCAACCCACCATCGGAAGCGCGAGCACCGCGAGCGCGAACCCGCACGCGAGCACCGGGAGCACGCCGCTTCCCGCGAACAGCCAGCCGAACCACGCGAGCACGTTCGCCCAGCCCAGCGCCTCAATCGCCCAGCGCTTCCACTGCGCCGCGGGTTCGCTCGGTGCGTTCCCCCATTCCGCGAGCGGCGCGTAGTCGGCAGCGGGTACATCGCTGCCGGCCACCGCGAGCGCTTCGCGCAGGTCCAAGCGCGGCGCGAGGTCCGCGACCGCTTCTTGGCGCGCCTTCACTTCGGCCGGCCGTGCGGGCGCGAGCAGCCATTCGGCGAGAAGGGTTTCGCCCGCGAGCGTGCGGCACGCGGTCACGCGCTCGAACAGCGAGCCGGGGCCGAACAGGTCGAGGTCTTCGGCGTAGGGGTGTTCGGGCGGCGCGAGCCGCGCGCCGTTCGGCGCGCCGGCGGGAGCCTTGCCGTTCAGCCGCGCGAGGTTCGTTTCGTAGAAGGCCGCGGCGCGCTCGGCCCACAGTTTGCGCCCGCGGGCGGACTCGAACAGCGCCACGAGGTACACGAACGCGAGTACCGGGGCGAGGACGAACCACGGCGAGAACAGGCCCGCACCGGCGCTGAGGCCGGCCACCGCGAGGAACGCGAGGAACGCCGCGAGCCGCCACGCGCTGAGCCGGTCCATGCGCGCCGCGGCTTCGGCGGCACTTGCGGCACGGGCCGCGCGGCGCTCCGCGTAGGCGCGGGCCGGCACTGACCGCGCGGTGTCACTCGGTTCCGAGGGCATCCGCTCAGCATACGGCGCGGCGCGCCGCGGTCACGGGCCGGCCTTCACCGTCACCTTGTACGACCCGGCCGAGTCGCAGTTCCACGGGCTGGGCAGCACGCGCAGGAACAGTTGCCCGCTCTCGCTCGTCTTGCCCTTGTAGTTCGAGCCGACGACGAACGGCGCGCCGTTCGCGCCGATCCGGCCCATGATCGCGCCGGGCGTGCCGAGCCGCGGCTGCCCGGGGAACCCGCCGGTGTTCTGGCCGTCCGGCCCCACCATGTACTGGCCGGGTTGCTGCGGCCACTGGTCGATGCGCCCGGTCGCGGTGATCTCCAGTTGCGTGCCCTCGGGCACCTCGATGCCGGTTTCCATCCACACGATCTGGTTCATCTTCGCGTACTTGGCCGCGTCCAGCGACAGGTCGCCCCCGGACGTGTTGCCCACCGAGCGGAACGCGCGAATGTCCGTCAGCTTCACGGTGGTCTCGCCGAAGTACTTAGTGCGCAACTTCAGCACGCCCATATCGAGCCGGCCCTTCACGGTGAACTCGGTGGTTTCCACCACGTCGTAGTCGCGCACCTCGGCCTTGCCCTCGCCCAACTTGCCCTCGATCAGTTTGGCGACCGAGCGGGCGCGGCGCTGCACCTCCGCGTCGTCGCTCTTGCCGGCGCGGCGCAGCGCGGGCAGCGCCAAGTGGCCGAAGTCCGCGAGCACCTGTTCCGCGTCCTCGCGGGTGCGGAACGCCTCCGCGCCGAGGTCCGCAATCGCCTTGGTGATCTTCTCTTCCGCGCCGTCCGGGAACCGGAAGCCGAACTCGATGCGGCGCACCTCGCTCGCCGGAACGGTCAGTTTCCCGTACTTCGTGTTCAGCACCAGCGACTGGTCGAGCAGCGCCACCTTCATCACCGTGTCGTCTTGGGTGCGCAACTCGAATGTGGGCGCTTCGGCCTTGTCCGGCTTCGCGCCCGGTTTGGCGTCGCCGGGCTTCGGCGGCTGCGCGGCCGAGCCGACGGAGCCGAGAGCGAAAGCGAGCGCGAGCGTGCGAACGAGCATGGCGAACCTCCGTTGGGTGGGACCATGGTAACGCGATGAGCGGCTCGCGCCGCGCGAATGTTTCATGAACGGAGCGAATCCGATGACCGAGCGCGACGCGCTTTATGCCGCCGTGTGCGAGCACCCCGACGACGACACGCCGCGGCTCGTCTTCGCCGACTGGCTCGACGAGCACAACGAAGGGGCGCGCGCGGAGTTCATTCGCGTGCAGATCGAAGCAGAGCGCCTGCCCGCTGGGAAGAAACGCGCAGCGAAAGAAGCCCGCGCGACGGAACTGCTCGCCGCGCACGAGAACGAGTGGGCCGAGCCGATCAAGCGATTCGTTGAGAAGCCGCTGTACGGGCCGGCGTATGTGTTCCGCCGCGGCTTCGTCGAAACGGTCGCGGTGCGGCCCATCAAGTTCCTCGAAGACATCGACGACCTGTTCGAGTTGGCCCCGCTCCGCGGACTGCATTTCTTCGACAGCGGGAGCATCGATTGGATCGCGGGTTGCGAGCGCATGCTCCGCATTCGCGAACTGAACCTGAGCGGGTGCGTGCTGTCGGCGTCCGGGTCCGACGTGCCCCAAGTGCTGCGCTCGAAGTACCTCGCGAACCTCGTCTCACTGAACGCGAGCGGGTTCGACGACAACGGCCATCTCGACAGCCGCGGCCTCGCGGCGATTGCGAACTCGAAGCACTTCCAGAAGCTCGAGCGGCTCGACGTGGGCAACAACTGGATGTTCGGAGACACGCCCGCGCGCACCGCGACCGTGACTCGAAAGGTGCTGTGGCGACTGGGCGCGAACATGCCCGCGCTGCGCGAGTTGTGCCTCACGGCGATGGAACTGAAGTGCGACGAGGTGAGCGGGCTGGTGGGTCAACCGTGGGGGTCGTGCCTGCGCAAACTCGACTTGAGCAGCAACGAACTCGGCGAAGCCGGGTGCCGCGCGCTGTGCGTCTCGAAGCGGCTCGCGAACCTCGAAGAACTGGACCTGCGCGACAACATTATCGAGTTGCCGACCGCAACGAAGCGCGAGCTGAAGGCCCGCTTCGGGAAGCGCGTACTCCTTTAAGCGGTCCCTTCCGGCTTCCGCATCTGCCCGGCGGCCCAGAGCGTTTGGCGCGCCAGCCCGTGCAGCAGTTTCACCTCCTGCGGCGACGGCTGCGCCCGGCCGATCAGGTGGCGGAGCGCGTGCATCAGCGAATCGGCCCGGTCGCCGAACAGGTAGCCGATGGACGCGAGCGCCTCGCGCAGGTCCTCGAACATGCGCTCTTGGTCCCGCATCGGCGCGACCGCCCGCGGCGGCTCGTTCGGCACGCCGCGCGCGTCATTTTGCGAACGCGACCACGCGCGGCGGAGTTCGTAGCAGCAAATGGCGACGGCTTGCGCGAGGTTCAGTGAGCCGTATTCGGGATCGACCGGGATGTGAACCTGCCCGTGGCACCGGCCCAGTTCTTCGTTGCTGAGGCCGTGCGGTTCGGGGCCGAACACCAGCGCCACGCGGTTGCTCTCCGCGGCGCGGTACAGGTCCGGGAGTTTCTCCGCGGCGCTGCCCACGGTACCGCTGCGCCACACGCCCGCGGTCAGCGCCGACGTGCCGAACGCGAGCGCGCAATCCGCGAGCGCGTCGGACAGGTCCGGCACCACGCGTGCGGAATCGAGCACGCACAGGCCGTGCGTCGCCATGCGGCGCGCTTCGAGGTCGCTGGCGCGCGCGTACGGCGCGACCAGCACGAGGTCCGAGAGGCCGAAGTTGCGCATGACGCGCGCGGTCGCGCCGAGGTTCCCGGCGTAGTGCGTGCACACCAGAACGACGCGGCAGTTGGCGAGCATGTGGGAATTGTACCACATCAGCCGGCGAAGAACGCCCCGAGGCGCGCGGCGAGCCGTTCGCGGAACGCCGGTGTGGTGGGCACGCAGTGTTTGCACCCGGCGAGCACCTCGGTTTCGGCGTGCGGCACCGCGGCGCGCACGCGCCGCACCACGGCCTCACCGGGGAACGAGATGTCGTGGGCCGCGCCCAGTACGAGCACCGGCATCGTGAGCTTCGCGAGGTCCGCGTCGGTCGCCAGCGGCGGGATGCGCAGGTCGGTGCGCAGGTCGCGGAGCGTGTCGCCCATGTACGCGCCCCACGTGTCGTCCCACTCCGTGAGGATCGGCGCGAGGAACCGGCGCAGGTTGCGCTCGGACGACCACAGCCGGTACCTCAACAGCGGCAGCGCCATTTGCGTTAGCCCCTTCCAGTGTGACCCGTTCGCGATCCCGGCGGGAACCAGCAGCGCGAGCCGTCGCACGCGCGCGGGCCGCGCGCACGCCGCGAGCCGCGCGGCGAACCCGCCCCAACTCACACCGAACAGGTTCACGGCGTCCAACCCGAGCGCGTCGAGCACGTCGAACAGCCAGTCCGCGAGCGCGTCGGTGTTCAGCGGCAAGCGCAGTTGCGGCCCGCGCACGGACTGGTCCGGCAAATCCGGGGCGACGAGCCGGAACGGCCCGGCGAGCGCGGTCACTTCCGAGAGCAGGTGCGCCGCGCCGGTGCGCATGGCGTGCAGGCACACGAGCGGCGGCGCGCTCGCGGGGCCGGCGCACAAGACGTGTGCCGGCCCGTGCCGCGTGGCGACCGAGCACGACTCCGCACCGGGCACCCGCGCGCGGAACCGCTCGTACCACTCGTCCAGCCGCGCGCGGGCCGAATCGCTCTTCCAAATGGGCCGCGCCATGTTACTTCGCCGCCACCAGTTTCACCTTCGCGTCCTTGGGTACCGCGAACGCGCGGAAGTGCTGCCGCAAGTCGAAGGTGAGACCGGGCGTGTGGGTGAACGTCACCTCTTTCGCGTCGCCACCGGGCACAAGTTTGTCACCGCCGGAGCCGCCCCACACGAACAGCACCAATTTTTCCTTCTCGAAGTCGATTTGCTTGGCGAGCGCGGCGCGGCCCGCGTCGTCGGTGAGTTGCTTGGCCTTCTTCAGTTCGTCGGCGCTGGCCACTTCGACCGGGCCGAGTTTCTTGCCCTCGTCGAAGTTGAACCGCAAGTTTTGGGTCTTCAGCTCGCGCACCACGGGCTTGTCTTCGGCCGCGGCCGCGCCCGCGAGCAGCACCAGCGCGCACACCGCAATTCGCATGATGCACCTTGTGGAAGCGAAAACGGCGCGCCGGTAGCGCGCCGTGAAACTCGACCCACCTGAGTTACTTCCCGGCCGGGACCACCTTCACGTCCGCGTCCTTCGGCACCGCGAACAGGTGCACGTGCATGCGGAAGTCGCGGGTGAGGCCGCGCGTCAGGGCGAACGTGCCCGCGGTCTTCGCGTCCGGGGCGATTTTGTCGCCGCCGCTGCCGCCCCACCAGAACAGCACCAACTTTTCCTTGCTGAAGTCCACCTTCTTCGCGATCTCGTCGGCCGCGTCCTTCAGCGCCGCGTTCTTTTTCAGGTCGTCGGCGGTCTTGATCTCTGCGGGCTTGTCGGCCTTGCCGCCCTCGACGAACTTCACCTTCAGGTCTTTCAGGTCGATTTCCTTCACCTTGTCGTCGGCCGAAGCGGCCGCGCCGAAGGCCAGCACCAGAGCGATTGCACACGCACGCATGACGCACCTCGTTGAAGTCAGGAACCGGGTTCGTTCCGCCGCTCCGCGATCGACTTCTGGGCGAGGGCGTCGTAATCGCCCATCATCCAGTTCACGACCGCGTCCGGTGCCCAGCCGCTCAGTTTCACGAGCCGCGTGAGCAACCACGGGAAGTTGTATACCTTCTTGCCCGCGCGAATCGCGCGAATCATGCGCCGGGCCGCGTATTCTGCGGTCATCACTTGCGGCATCGGGTGCTCGTTCTTCTCGGTCATCGGCGTTTTCACGAACCCCGGGCACAGCGTGGTGACGAGCACGCCGGTGCCGCGCAGGTGCCGGCGCAGGCCGTCGAGGTACACGTTCACGGCGGCCTTACTCGCACAATACGCCGATTCGCTCGGCAGCCCGGTGTAGCCCGCGAGGCTGGACACCGCCACCAAGTGCCCGCTCTTGCGCGCGAGCATCTCCGGCAGCGCCGCGGAGAGCGCGTACACGGTGCCCATCAGGTTGATGCGGAACGTCTCTTCCACGTCGGTCATGTTCACCGGATCGCGCAGGGTGGCGCGGCCGATACCGGCGTTGGCGATGACCAGATCGACCGGCCCGAACTTCGCTTTGGTCGCAGCGAACGCGGCCTCCACTTGAGCGCGGTCGCCGACGTCCGCGGGGACGGCTTCCGCGCTGCCACCGGCTCGCGCGATGACGGCCGCGAGTTCCGCGAGTTGCTCGACCCGGCGCGCGACGAGTGCGACTTTGCACCCTTCGGCCGCGAGTTGCCGGCCCAACTCCCACCCGATGCCGCTCGACGCGCCCGTGACGAGCGCGACCTTGCCCGTAAGCGACCGTGCCATGCGACACCCTCGGTTTTCAAGCAAAAAATGGAGAAAAACGGGCCGTGAGCGGCCCGAAGGCCGGTTCGTGAAGTGTACGAAAACCCCCGATTCGCGGGCTGCGCGAACTATTAGAATGATGGTATACTCGCGTACAATTGAAGTCAAGTCAGCCGCCGAGCTGTTCGCGGGCCTTCTTTGCGGCGTCGCGCACCTGCTTGTTCGTGTCGCCTTCGAGCTTGCGCAGCGCCGGCAGCGCGCCCTTCGCGCCGATCGCGCCCAGCGCTTGTGCGGCGGCGCGGCGCACGGCCCATTCCGAATCGCGCAGCGCGTCGGTGAGTGCGGGCACCGCGGCGCTCGCGTCCGGGCCGATCGCGCCCAGCGCCAGCGCCGCGTTCTGGCGCGCCAGCGCGCTCGCGCTCTTGAACAGCGGAATCAGGTCCGGCACCGCGTCGCGAGCTTCGGCCCCGGCGCGGCTGAGACCCAGCGCGCCGCGCGCTTGCACTTCGGGGCTTGCGTCTTTCAGCATCGACCGCAGTTCCGGCACCGGCTTGTTCGCGTCTTGCAGTTGGGGCGTGCCGCTTCCACCGCACCCGGCGGCGAGGGCCAGCGCGAAACACAACACGGCGCGAATCGGCGCGGTATGATGCTGCGAACACCTCTCCGAGCGCCCGCCCCGATGAGGAACAACTATGCGCCGCGCCGGTTTGGTCCCGCACGCCGCGCCCAATGCGCGTGCGAGGCGGGGGTTCACGCTGATCGAACTGCTGGTGGTCATCGCGATCATCGCGGTTCTCATCGGGTTGCTGCTACCGGCCGTGCAGAAGGTGCGCGACGCGGCGGCGCGGATGAGCTGTCAAAACAATCTGAAGCAGATCGGCCTCGCGGTCCACAACTTTCACGATTCGCACACCCGGTTGCCGGGCGGCGTCATCGTGATTTCGGACATCACCGACGGCTGGGGCACCGGGTTCACCGAGATGCTGCCGCAGTTGGAGCAAACCAACCTGCGCAACATCTACCGCTTCGATGTGCCGTGGTTCGACCCGGTCAACGCGCGGGCCGTGGGTACCGGGGTGAAGGTGTTCTACTGCCCGGCGAACCGCACGAGCGGCGGCATCGATTCCGCGCCCATCGCGGCGCAGTGGAACTGTTACATCCCGCCGTTCCTCGCGGGGTGCGATTACGCTTTCAACAAGGGCGCAAACGCGGGCATCTGGATCGAACCGCAGAAGGTGCCGGCGAGCGTCCGCGGGCCGTTCGGCGTCGCGCTCCGCGAGAGCGACAGCGCGTACATAGGCTGCTCGCGCCTCACGGACATCACCGACGGCACTTCGTCTACGTTCGCGCTGGGCGAAGCCGCCGGGGCGAACCCGAAGTTTCCGCTGCGCGACCGGAACGACCCGGCGCGGACCGTCGCGGACCCGTTCACCGGGCGGCCGGCGCTGATGGAGCAGTGTTGGGGCGCGACCGGGTTCGGCGACGCGGCGCACCCGTGGTACGCGGGCGCGCTGGCGGTCACGGCGCAATCCGGTTTCGCCCCGGATTTCGCGGACGAACCGCTGAACCGCAGCCCCGGCGCGCCGACGATCTACGGGAACGACCGCAGCGGCACCAACCGCACCGGCCGCGACCTCGTGAGCGGGTTCCGCAGCGCGCACAGCGGCGGCGCGAACTTCGTGCTGTGCGACGGGAGCGTGCGGTTCGTGCGCGACGGCATCGCCCCGGCCACCTACCGCGCGCTCTCCACACAGGCCGCGGGCGAAGTGGTGGGCGACGGCTGGTAGTGACTACCGCGCGTCTGGGTCGAGGCCGAGTTCGCGCAACTTCGCCGCGAGCCGCTCGGCCCGTTCGCGCTCGGCGGTCGCTCGCTGTTCGGCTTCCGCGCGCTGTTGCGTTTCGAGCGCGGCGCGCTGCTCGGCCTCGGCGCGCTGTTGCGCTTCGAGCGCGGCGCACTGCTCGGCCTCGGCGCGCTGCTGCGCTTCGAGCGCGGCCCGCTGCTCGGCTTCGGCGCGCCGCCGCACTTCGAGTACGATGCGCTGCTCGGACGCCACACGCAACTGTGCCTCTTCCGCGGCACGGTCGCGCTCGGCGTCGCGCTGCGCGATCAGTTCGGCGAACGTGAGGAACGGCGTGCCGTCCGGTTGGATCACGCGCAGGTTCTCGCCTTGCTGTTCGAACCGGATGCCGAGGCGCGGGCTGACCCAACCGGTCGCGTCTTCGACGCGGTGCAGTTCGCCGTCTTGGCGCTGCCACACTTCCACCGACGCGGGCGCTTCGGGATAAATGACGTAGTACTCTTCCGCTCCGTACAGTTCGTAGCTCTGGCGCTTCTCTTCCATCTGCCCGGCGCGGTTGCTCGGCGACCACACTTCGAAGATCACTTGCGGGAACACGTCGTCCTCTTCCCACACGCGGTAGCTGCCGCGATAGCCCTTCGGCACGCCGAACGCGACGTACACGTCCGGCGCGAGGCGCACCGCTTGGCGCTCGGTGCCCGGCTCCGGGTACACCGGGTAGATGAGGTGGTCGCCCGCGACGAACGCGTCCTCGCGCTCCGCGAGCAGCGCCTCGCACCCTTCCTTCAAGAGCACGATCCACTGGAACTGGAGCGGGTTGTCGGCCATCGGTTGCCCGTCCGAATCGGGGAGCCACACTTTGCGGCGCATGCTCTTCGCGGACATGTCGTGTTCCTCCGGCGAACGATCCGATGATACCTCACGCGCGGTCGGCGTAAAAGCCGATCACCGCGCGCACGGCCTTGCGCCACGCGGCGAGCTTCGCTTCGCGCTCACTCGCGGGCAGCTTCGGCTCGAACCGCGTCGCGGTGCCGGCGAGGTGCGCGAGTTTGCTTTGGTCGGCGAGGCCCACACCGACGGCCGCGAGGTACGCCGCGCCGAGCGCCGTCGATTCGCTCTGCGCGGCGCGCGACACCGCGCGACCGAGCGCGTCGGCTTGGAACTGCAAGAACCAGTCGTTGCGGGCCATGCCGCCGTCCACGCGCAGGCAACCTACCCCCCCGGCCCCCCTCCCTAAAGGGAAGGGGGAGAGAGCGTCACTTTGTGCCGCTTGCGAAGACGGTTCTGGTTCGTCGAGCGCAGCGAGACGACTCTCCCCCCTTCCCTTCAGGGAGGGGGGGCCGGGGGGGGTAGGTCGCTCCGCGGCGTCGATCAGGTCCGCGACCTGAAACGCCACGCCCTCCAGCGCCGCGCGGCCGAGGTCGGCGGCACTGGTGGCGCGCGTGAGGCCGAAGATCGCGCCGCGCGCTTCGGGCACCCAGTGCGGCGCGCCCAACCCCACGAACCCCGGCACGAACAGCACCGGTTCCGCCGGGTTCGACTCCTTCGCCAACTGCTCCACTTCGGCCGCGCTCTTGAACAGGTGCAGGCCGTCGCGCAGCCACTGTACCGCCGCGCCCGCGACGAACACCGCGCCCTCCAGCGCGTACTGCGCCTTCGTTCCGGTCATCGCCGCCACGGTGGTGAGCAGTTTGTGCTCGGACGCGACCGGCACTTCGCCGGTGTGCAGCAGGTAGAACGCGCCGGTGCCGTAGGTGCATTTCGATTCGCCCGCCGCGAAACAGTGCTGACCGAACAGTGCGGCCTGTTGGTCGCCCGCGATGCCGCAGATGGGCACGCCGTCGGGCAGGAAGTCCAGCCCCCTCGTAACGCCGAACGGCGCGGCGCTCGGCTTCACCTCCGGGAGCGCGACCCGCGGCACGCCGAAGTAGCGCAGCAGTTCTTCGTCCCACTGAAGCGAGTGAATGTTGAACAGCAAGGTGCGGCTCGCGTTGGTCGCGTCGGTGACGTGCGCCGCGCCGCCGGTGAGCCGCCACGCGAGGAACGAGTCGACGGTACCGAAGAGCACTTCGCCGCGGTCGGCGCGCACCCGCAGCAGTGGTTGCGATTCGAGGAGCCAGCGCACCTTCGTACCGGAGAAGTACGGGTCCAGCACCAGCCCGGTTCTCGCGGCGATTCCGGGTTGGTCGTTCGACCGCTCGCGGCAGAAGTCCGTCGTGCGGCGATCTTGCCAGACGATCGCGCGGTGCAGCGCGCGGCCGGTGGCGCGGTCCCACGCCACCACCGTTTCGCGCTGGTTCGTGATGCCGATTGCGGCGACGCTGCGCGGCTCGCGCCCGGAGCGCGCGAGCGCCTCGCGGGCCGTGCGCGCGACCGAATACCAAATGTCTTCCGGTTCGTGCTCCACCCAGCCGTCGCGCGGGTAGTGCTGTTCGATTTCCTGTTGCGCGGTGCCGAGCGCGGCGAACGTGCCGGCGTCGTACACGACCGCGCGCGAACTGGTGGTGCCCTGATCGATGCTGAGCAGAACGGGGGAAGTCATGGGAGGAACTCGCGGGTGGAGAGGGGCCGCACAGCGCACAGGGCTTCCGCCCTGTGCTACGGTAGGCGACCCGCTCCACGGGTGCAAAGGCAGAAAACCAACGGTGGGTTTCCGCCCGGAGGGCCGGCTACCGTCGCTCAGGGCGGAAGCCCTGTGCGCGCTTCGCGGTAGGCGCGCGGCGCGTTGGGGTTGAATCGCGCGCGGCGCGGTGCGTAGCATGTGCGTTCGGCCGCGGGGCGGGGGCACCCGCGGCGCACGCACGGACGCGCACCAATGCCGACCATCAACAAGCGGTTCCTGCTGAAACTGGTTCTCGTGCTGTTCGCGTTCGCGGGCGCGCTGGTGGGCGCGCACGCGGTGCAGGCCCGGCGCATCCCGGCGGCGCTGAAGGCGCAGTCCGAGCGCGCCGCGGAGAACAACAAGCCCGAACTGGCGATCCACTACCTGCGGCAGTACCTCGAGTTCCACCCGGACGACGTGGACGCGCAGGTGCAACTCGCGGACCTCGTGGCCAAGCGCAACGGGGCGCGCGGCGCGGGCGAACTGCTGTTCCTCTACGACAAGATTCTGCGCCTCGACCCGGCCCGGCACGCGACCCGCCGCGAGGCGCTGGCGCTGAGCATCCGCGCCGGCCGCTACTCCGATGCCGTCGTTCACGCCGACGAGCTGCTGAAGGAGTTCCCGAAGGAGCCGGGGCTGTGGCAGCAGCTCGGCGCGGCGCAGGCCGGCGCGAACGACATGAAGGCGGCGAAGCGGTCGTACGAAACCGCCATCACGCACGCCCCGGACGAACTGCTCGGCTACCAGCGGCTCGCGCAACTGGTGTGGCGCGGCATGAACGACGCCGCCGCGGCCCGCGAGGCGCTCGACCGCATGGCGCGGGCGCTGCCGCGCGACGCCGAGGCGCACCTGCTGCGCGCGAAGTTCGAACTGTTCGCGGCCGAAGAGTCCGCGCCCGGCGCGCCGGCCGCGGACCTCGCGCGCGCGAAAGCGGACCTGCTCCGCGTGCTCGAACTGGACCCCGAAAACGCCGAAGCGAGCATGATGCTGGCCGACGTGATGCAGAAGGCCCGCAACGTCCCCGCGGCGCACGCGCTCTTGCGCGACGCGGCGTCGACGTACCCGAAGAACCTGAAGCTCGTGCGCGCGCTCTCGTGGCTCGAGCTGCTGCGCGGCAACAGCGCCGCGGCCGTCGCGGTGCTCGAAGACGGGCTGAGGGCCGACCCCAACGGCACGGATTTGCTCGTGCCGCTCGCGGACCTGCTCGTGCAGCAGGGCGATACGGCCCGCACGGCGGAGATCGTTTCGCGCCTGCGCGCGCGCAAGGCACCGGACACGCAGGTGAAGTACCTCGAAGCGCGCGTGGCGATGCGCGACCAGCAGTGGGTTCGGGCCGCGGCGCTGTTCGACTCGCTTCGCAACGAGGCCCGCACCATGCCGGGCCTTGAGGCGCAAGCGAACCTGCTGCTGGCCGCGTGCCACCAGAAACTCGGCGATCCGGCGAGCGAGGAGCGCGCGTACCTGCGGGTGATTACCGCGGACGCGCGGAACGTGACCGCGCGCGTGGGGCTCGGCAACTTGTACCTGAACCTCGGCCGGTTCGACGAGGCGGCCCGCGAACTCGAAGCCGCGACCCTCTCGCCCTACGCGACCGGGGCCGTGATCGCCCAATGGGCGCGCCTCCGGGCACGCCTCGTGCGGCGCGCGGAAGCGCCCGGCGACTGGCAGAAGCTCGAAGTCGCGGTGGAGCGGTTCGCGCCGCGGTTCGGGCGCGGCGCGAGCGAGCTGGTGCTGCTGCGTGCCGAACTGCTCGCCGCGCAGGGCCGTCCGGACGAGGCCGCGAAACTGCTCCGCCGCGAGACCGCGACCCGCGCCAGCGACCCGAAGGTGTGGGCCGCCCTCGCGCTGTTCGCCTCCGAAGTCGGCGGCAGCGCCGCGGGGCTGGCGGTTCTGGACGAGGGGCAAGCCGCGTCCGGCGATTCGCCCGACCTGCGCCTCGCGCGGGCCGCGCTCTACGCGCGCGAACCGGGCCGCGTTCGGCCCGTCGAGCGCACCGCGGAACACATCGAAATGTGGTCCGACGGCGATCAGGTCCGGTTCCTCTCGGGGCTGGTCGAAGTGTACGACTCGGTCGGCGACCGCGACGGCGTGGTGCGCACGCTGCGGCGCGTCGTCGCGCGGTTCCCCAACAACGCGGCCATGTGGCTGAAGCTGCACGAGCGCGCCGGCCCCGGCCCGGACGCCGACGCCGCCCGCGCCGCGCTCGCCAAGTTCGAAGGCCAGTCCGGCCCGAGCGTGCTTCTGTGCGACGCGCGCCTCGCGCCGACGCAAGCCGCGGCGCAACTGATTCCCCAAATGGTCAGCGCGTTCGGTGAGAACCCGACCCGCGCCGACGCGTGCCTCGCGCTGGCGCGCCTCTGCGACGCGACCGGCGACCGCGCCCGCGCGGCGCGCCTCATCGACCGCGCGCACCTGCTCGACCCCACCGGCTAC